>CAIYPG010000112.1 GCA_903928055.1 uncultured beta proteobacterium
CCGACAGTGATTCGACGTAGCGCCGCTGGCCTTCCGCATAGAGCGTGTCGAAGGCGAGTGAACTCTTGCCGGAACCTGACAAACCCGTGATCACGATCAGCCGATTGCGCGGCAGATCGAGGCTCAGGTTCTTCAGGTTGTGGGTGCGGGCGCCGCGGATGCGGATCTGTTCCATGCTCTGGGTGCAAAACCAAACCTGCTAATATACGCAACTTCTCACGCAGCACGCCATAGAATTTCACCCCCCCAATGACTGAACGCACGGCATCCGACCGGATGTCCCCCGTCGAATTGCGTGCCGGCCTGTCGCTGGCCTCGCTGTTCGCGCTGCGCATGCTCGGGCTGTTCCTGATCCTGCCGGTGTTTGCCGTGCATGCCGTGCACCTGAAGGGCGGCGACAGCCAGACCCTGGTGGGTATCGCGCTTGGGGCCTATGGGCTTACCCAGGGCGTGTTGCAGATTCCCTTTGGCATGGCTTCAGACCGTTACGGGCGCAAGCGTGTGATCGTTTTCGGCCTGATCCTGTTTGCGATCGGCAGCTTCGTCGCGGCTTCTGCCACGGACATCTGGATCACCATCCTCGGGCGCGCCATCCAGGGTACCGGGGCAATCTCGGCGGCGGTGGTGGCACTCGCTGCGGACCTGACGCGCGACCAGCACCGCACCAAGGTGATGGCCATGATCGGCGCATCGATCGGCGGCGTCTTCGCACTGTCGCTGATGGCCGCTCCTGCGCTGTACCGCGCGATCGGCATGGAAGGCCTGTTCATCCTTATCGGTGCACTGGCCATTGTGGCGATTGCGGTTGTGAAGTACGTGGTGCCGGCCGAGCCCGTGAAAAAGGCGTCGGGGGAGTCGCGTGGCGATGCGGGCGCGCTGGGCGTGGTGCTGCGTGACCTGGAACTGCTGCGCCTCAACCTCGGCATCTTTGTGCTGCACATGGTGCAAATGACCATGTTTGTCGTGGTGCCGGTGGCGCTGGTGAAACAAGGCGGGCTGCCAGTCGAGGATCACTGGAAAGTCTATCTGCCGGTGGTGCTCGTATCGTTTGCCCTGATGGTGCCGCCGATGATGATGGCCGAGCGCCGCGGGCGCACCAAGCTCATGTTTGTCGGATCGATTGCGCTGCTGCTGCTCGTGCAGATCGGCTTTGCATTGTGGATTGATCACCTGGCTGCCGTGGTGGCGCTGCTGACGGCCTTTTTCGTGGCCTTCAACCTGCTGGAGGCGACGCTGCCGTCGCTCATCACGCGCGTGGCGCCCGAGTCCTCGCGTGGCACGGCCATTGGTGTGTACAACACGACCCAGGCGCTGGGGCTGTTTGCCGGCGGTGCGGCCGGCGGCTGGCTGGCGCAGCACTGGGGCAATGTTTCAGTGTTTGTATTCGGAATGACGCTTGTTGCGTTATGGCTGTTGGTGGCTGCAGGAATGCGGGTCCCCGGACAGGGCGGCAGGGCGGGTAAACCGCTTGCGGCCGGTTCAGTGCAAAATTAGGGCGTTTGCCGCCGTCATGACGGGTTTTTGCATCGTCGGCATCGCGAATGGGCAAACGAGCAATTGAGCAGGTAGTACGTACGTGAGTATGGGGGCTCTGGAAAGCACAAACGGGCCTTCGTTTAATCAGAATCTTTCAGGGGGAACCCCATGGCATCGGTCAACAAAGTCATCATCGTCGGCAATCTCGGCAAGGATCCGGAAACCCGCTTTCTGCCCAGCGGCGACGCAGTCTGCAATTTCAGCGTGGCCACCACTGACAAGTGGAAGGACAAGGCCAGCGGCGAAATGAAGGAACAGACGGAGTGGCATCGCATCTCGTTCTTCGGACGCCTTGCGGAAATTGCCGGCGAGTACCTGAAGAAGGGCTCGCAGGTCTATATCGAGGGATCGCTGCGTACGCGCAAGTGGCAGGACAAGGATGGCAGCGATCGCTACAGCACCGAAATCCGCGGCGACGTGATGCAGATGCTGGGCAGCCGCCAGGGTGGTGGCATGGGTGACAGCGCTCCCCGTGACCGTGGTTCTGAAATGCGCGAGCCTGCCGCTGCTTCCACTGCAAGGCCTGCCTCCGCGGCGGGCAAGAAGCCGGCCGGCCAGTTCAACGATCTGGACGACGACATTCCGTTCTGAGCCGGGGTTGGTGCCCATGCCGCAGGGCAGGGCGCCTTGCAGTCGTGGCCGCCTGACCCGAAACCGGCCAACAAGCCTTGAAATTCCGGGGCTTGCGCCCATTTTGAAGGCGGGTTCGGGGCTCTGTTCGGGTATAATTCATCGTTTCGCATCAGACAGATACGCAGATACGCCATGCCGATCTACGAATATCGTTGCTCCTCCTGCGGCGTCAAGAAAGAGCATCTGCAGAAGATCAGCGACCCCAAGCTCACCGTTTGCCCGGAATGTGGCAAGTCCACCTATGAGAAGCAACTGACGGCCGCCGGATTCCAGTTGAAGGGTTCCGGGTGGTATGTCACGGACTTCAAGGGCGGTTCCGCCACAACGTCCGTGCCGTCCAAGAAGGATGACGGCAGCGGCAAGGATGCTGCGGCCAAAGACGCGGGTTCAACGGATTCGGGCTCAAAAGAATCCGGCGCCAAGGACAGCGGGTCTGGTTCTTCCGCGTCCACGGCCGCACCCGCCGCAAGCACGTCCACGACACCGGCCAGCGGCACCTGACGCAGCGGCCCTACACTGAACGCCAGACATGCCTGCGTGGCACATGTCACGGACTGTCGCGATAGCGTCTGGCAATTGAAATTCCCATGAAAAAATATCTCATCACCGGCCTGCTGATCTGGATTCCGCTGGCCATCACGATCTGGGTGCTGCAGCTCATCGTCAACACGATGGACCAGACGCTGTTGCTGGTGCCGCCGGACTGGCAGCCGAAAATGCGCATACCCGGCCTCGGCGTGGTGCTGACCGTGGTCGTGGTGCTGCTCACCGGTGTGCTGGCCTCCAACCTGATCGGGCAGAAGCTGCTCAGTTTCTGGGAGGCCATCCTCAAGCGCATTCCGGTGGTGAACTCCATTTACGGCGGCGTGAAGCAGGTGAGCGACACGCTGTTCTCTCCCGGGGGACAGGCGTTTCGCAAGGCGCTGCTGGTGCAGTACCCGCGCCAGGGCAGTTGGACGATTGCCTTCATGACCGGGCAGCCGGGTGGCGATGTGGCGAACCATCTGCAGGGCGACTATGTGAGCGTGTATGTGCCCACGACGCCGAACCCGACCTCGGGATTCTTCCTGATGATGCCGAAGTCCGATGTGGTCGAACTCGACATGAGTGTCGATGAGGCTTTGAAGTACGTCATTTCCATGGGCGTGGTCACGCCCGGCAAGCGCCACGTCGGTGGCGAACCCGAATCAAGCGAGCAAGGTTGATATGAGAACCCATTACTGCGGCCTCGTCGGCACGGCCGACCTCGGCAAGACTGTCACCCTGTTTGGCTGGGCGCACCGCCGCCGCGATCATGGGGGTGTGATCTTCATCGACCTGCGCGATCGCGAAGGCCTCGTCCAGGTGGTGAGCGACCCGGATCGCAAGGAAACCTTTGCCAATGCCGAGCGCATCCGCGGCGAATACGTGATCAAGGTCACCGGCCTGGTGAGGAAGCGCCCGGAAGGCACGTCGAACCCGAACCTGCACAGTGGCGAGATCGAAGTGCTGGCGCATGACATCGAAATCCTCAATGCCGCGCTGACGCCGCCGTTCCAGATCGATGATGACAACCTGTCGGAGACGGTGCGCCTGACGCATCGCGTCATCGACCTGCGCCGCCCGCAGATGCAGAAAAACATGATGCTGCGTTACAAGGTCGCCATGGCGGTGCGCCGCTACCTCGATGCACAGGGCTTCATCGACATTGAGACGCCGATGCTGACCAAGTCCACGCCCGAGGGCGCCCGCGACTACCTGGTGCCCTCGCGCGTGCACGACGGCCAGTTCTTCGCGCTGCCGCAGTCGCCGCAATTGTTCAAGCAGATGCTGATGGTGTCGGGATTTGACCGTTATTACCAGATCACCAAGTGCTTCCGCGACGAAGACCTGCGCGCGGACCGCCAGCCCGAATTCACACAGATCGACTGCGAGACCTCGTTCCTCACGGAGGAGGAAATCCGCGCGATCTTCGAGGGCATGACGCGCTCGGTGTTCAAGGAGGCGATCGGCGTGGATCTTCCCGACCCGTTCCCGGTCATGGGCTATCGAGAGGCCATGCTGCGCTATGGCTCGGACAAGCCCGACATGCGCGTGCATCTGCAATTCACCGAACTCACCGACGTGATGAAGAAGGTCGAGTTCAAGGTGTTCTCGGGCGCGGCCAACGCGCCTAGCGGACGCGTCGCCGGGTTGCTGGTCCCCAAAGGGGCTGAACTGACGCGCGGCGAAATCGACGCCTACACCGAGTTTGTCGGCATCTACGGTGCCAAGGGCCTGGCCTACATCAAGTTCAACGAACTGGCGAAGGGCCGCGAAGGCATGCAGTCGCCCATTGTCAAGAACCTGTCCGATGAGGCGCTGAACAGGATCGTTGAACTGTCGGGCGCGAAAGATGGTGACCTGATGTTCTTCGGCGCCGGCAGCGCGAAGATCGTCAATGACGCGCTGGGGGCATTGCGCGTGAAGGTCGGTCACGAAAAGGGCATTGCTTCGAAGGAATGGAAGCCGCTTTGGGTCGTGGATTTTCCGATGTTCGAATACGACGAGGACGAGAAGCGCTGGAATGCCATGCATCACCCCTTCACCGCGCCCAAGGACGGACACGAGGATTACCTCGACAGCGATCCGGGCAAGGCCGTGGCCAAGGCCTACGACCTAGTGCTGAATGGTTGGGAGATGGGTGGCGGCTCGGTGCGTATCCACAAGGAAGACGTGCAGTCCAAGGTGTTTCGTGCCCTGGGCATTGGTGCCGAGGAGGCGCAGCTCAAGTTCGGCTTCCTGCTCGATGCACTGCAGTATGGCGCACCGCCGCATGGCGGCATCGCCTTCGGCCTCGACCGCATGGTGACGTTGATGACCGGCGCCGAGTCGATCCGCGACGTGATCGCTTTCCCGAAGACGCAGCGCGCGCAGTGCCTCCTTACCCAGGCACCATCTCCGGTGGACGAAAAGCAGTTGCGCGAACTGCATATCCGCCTGAGGAATGTCGAGAAGGCCTGATTTTCTTATCAGCAACAAGAAGGTTTACGCAAATGAGCAAGCTTATTGTTGCGTTGGGCGCATTGGTGATTGCTGTGTTCGCAGTGTTGGCGAATGGCCAGGGCAATCCGGGGAGTGTCTCTTCCTCCCAATTGCCCTTGGAGGCGCATGGGGTACTCGCGCAGATAAAAAGAGGAGGGTCATTTGCCTATCCTCAAGATGGTGGCGTATTCGGCAATCGCGAACGGCTGTTACCGTCGCAGCCAAATGGTTATTACCGCGAATACACCGTGCCCACTCCAGGTTCGCGTGACCGCGGGGCGCGACGTATTATTTCGGGTGGTTCGCCTCCTTCAGAGTTCTTCTATACCGACAACCATTACAGCAGTTTCAGTCGCATACGGGAGTAGGCATGGACACCAATGCAATGAAGTGGCTGAATGATTCCGGCAAGGCCGGCGTGTTCCATCTCACCGCCGATCCCCGGGAACTGGCCCAAGCCGCTGCTGCAGCGGGTCTAGCGGTCTACCGTCTCGACATCGGTCATGCCCACGACAAAGGTGACTTCCTGCGCGACGTGTCGCAGGCGATGAAATTTCCCGCGACTTTCGGCAACAACTGGGATGCTTTCGCGGATTGCCTGAAGGATCTGTCCTGGAATGAGGCCCGGGGCTGGGTCGTGATCCTGGAGAAGAGCAAACATTTCTGCGCTGGCCACCATCATGAATTCAAGGAAGCCATGGAAATCATGGCGGAGGCCGCCGAGTTTTGGAAAACGCAGGGCAAGCCACTGTGGACGCTGATCGGCGGGCCCGATGGATGGGAATCCGGCTGGAGCAAGATGCCTTCGGCCTGAGGCAACGAGCGGCGATGAGCGACATTTCCGCAGAGACTGCGCCGCATTACAAGATTCCCCGCTCGGTGCTGGTCGTGATCCACACCACGGCACTCGATGTTCTGATGATGGAACGCACCACCTGGCCCGGCTTCTGGCAGTCGGTGACGGGCAGTCTGGAACGCGAGGACGAGCCCCTGCGGGATGCCGCGATCCGCGAGGTGCATGAGGAGACCGGGCTGGATGCCGCGCGCTTCCGTTTGACCGACTGGCAGCAGTCTCATTACTTCGACATTTTCCGCAAGCACCAGTCGCGCTATGCGCCCGGCGTCACGCGCAATCTCGAGCATGTATTCGGCCTGGAGCTGCCTGCGCCGATGGATGTGCAGCTTGCTCCGGGGGAGCATACGGCCTGGCGCTGGCTGCCGTGGCGGGATGCGGCGGCATTGACGATATCCACGACGAATCGCGATGCCATCCTTGCCTTGCCGGGGCGCGTCGGAAAGTAAGCCGTGCGAGCGACCGTGCCAGGGATCGTGCGATTGACAGTGATCCTCGCAGCGTTGCCCCTGTTGACAGCGTGCGAGCCCGGCTGCGAAATCATTGCCGCCGGGACGTTCGAGCGCATCGACAATCCCCGCCTGAAGGCTTCGCTGGATTCGACTGAAGGCCTGTTCCCGAACCTTGCGCCCTATCGATTTGTCAACGAGACTGACGAGCTCGAGGCGCGCATCGGCGGCGGATTCGGATTTCAATATGCGCTGACCGGTTTCATGGAGCGCAAGGATGTGACCGCGACGCTGTGGCATCCGGCGATCAAGGATGAAAAGGGTGAGCTGTCGACCAGCCTTGTCACGCCCTGGAATCCGAACCGCGACAGCATCACCTGGTGGTTCACGCGCGAAGAGGAGCTGGTGCCTGGCGACTGGACACTGCGCATCGAACACCAGGGCAGGGCGATCTGCGAAAAGACCTTCAGGGTGCGCAAGCCCAATGTGTAATATCTTGAACCCTTTGCCATGACCGTTTCATCATGACTGCACCGTTGCCATTTCCGCCCGAGAGCGAGATCGAGTTCACCGCCATCCGCGCCCAGGGCGCGGGCGGGCAGAACGTCAACAAGGTGTCGAATGCCATCCACCTGCGCTTCGACATTGCCGCTTCATCGCTGCCCGAGGCGCTCAAGGCGCGCATGCTGGCCCTGCGCGACCAGCGCATCAATTCCGAAGGCGTGGTGGTGATCAAGTCGCAGCAGTACCGCAGCCTTGAGAAGAATCGCGAGGAGTCCATGGCGCGGCTGCGCGAACTCATCGCCGCGGCCGCCTTTGTGCCGAAGGCACGCCGCGCGACCAAGCCGACAAAGTCTTCGCAGCGAAAGCGCGTGGACAGCAAGGTCCAGCGCGGCCAGACCAAGGCGGCGCGCCGGCGCGTCCGGGACGACTAGCCTCTGGCCATCCCGCGCGCTGGCGGGAATTTCTAGAGCGGCTGCGGCTTGATCCCTGCAGCCTTCACCACGTCGGCCCACATGCCCAGCTCGTGACTGATCACCGCCCCCATTTCCTCTGGCGTATTGGCCACTGCATAGGCTCCCTGCTCATTGAACAGCTTCGTGATGTCGGGCGTCTTGAGGATCTTGATGGTTTCTGCGGCAATGCGGTCGATGACGGGCTTCGGCGTGCCTGCGGGCGCGAGCAGGCCGTACCAGGAGCCGACCTCGTAGCCGGGCATGCCCAGCTCGGCGAAGGTGGGGATGTCGGGAATCGCGACCAGGCGCTGCGTGCCGCCATTGCCGATGGCGCGCACCCGGCCGTCCTTGAGGGCGCCCGCGATGACGCCGACATTCACCAGGAACATGTCCACCTCACCGGCCAGAACCGCGGCATAGGCCGGTCCGCTGCCCTTGTACGGGATGTGCTGCACCTTGATGCCCGCTTTCAGCTGCATTAGTTCGATGCCGAGCAGGCCGATGCTGCTGCCGGCCGAGCCCCAGTTGATCTTGCCGGGATTGGCCTTGGCATAGGCAATGATTTCCTGCAGGTTGCGGGCCGGAAAATTGCCGCGCACGGTCAGGATCAGCGGCGCATTGGCAATGATCGTGATGGGCGCAAAGCCCTTGGGCGATTCGTAGGGCAGGTTCGTGAACAGGCTGGGATTGATGGCCTGGGTGCTGCCCGAGCCGAGCAGCAGGGTGTAGCCATCGGGGGCGGCCCGAGCTACGTTCTGGACGGCGACGATGCCGCCGCTGCTGCCCTGGTTTTCGTAGAGGATGGGCTGGCCCAGCGCGTCGCCCAGCTTCAGTGCCACCGGTCGCGCCACGACATCGGCGCCGCCCCCGGCGGCATAGGGAACCAGCAGTCGTATGGGTTTCGCAGGAAATCTGGCCGCGGTGCTTTGCGCCATGACCGGGGAAGACAACAGGGAACAAACTGCAGCCGCAAGCAATGTTGCAGCCGACGTCCTGGAAAATGCGCGCCTGAACATGGTGCTCCTCCTTTGCAGTACGGGCGGCGGCAGTGTGGCCTGCCTTGGCGCCCGCGGTTGCCCGGTCTGATGGACCGGTGGAGTGACTATATCGCAGGACGCATCCGTTCGTGCACCAAGCCATGATCCCGGCCTGCCCGGAAAGGGCCAGCCGTTACAATGTGCGCCAATACGAACGCACCATCACGCACCATCACGCAAAATCGCGACAGCACAATCGAGGAGGATGACATGGCAGGTCTGTATTTCGAGGAACTCACCCCCGGGCTTGAGATTGCCCATCCCTGGGGACGGACGGTGACGGAGGCGGACAACGTCCTGTTTTCCTGCCTGACGCTGAACCCCCAGCCCCTGCACATTGATGCGGATTTCGCTTCCAAAAGCGAATTCGGCAAGCCGCTGGTGAACAGCCTGTTCACGCTGGGCCTGATGATCGGGATGAGCGTCAACGACACCACCATGGGCACGCTGGTGGCGAACCTGGGCATGACCGACGTGACCTTCCCGAAACCGGTGTTCCATGGCGACACGCTGCGCATGAAAACAAAGGTCGTGTCGCGGCGCGAGAGCAAGTCGCGGCCCAATGCGGGCATCGTGGAATTCGAGCACATTGCGACCAAGCAGACCGGCGAGGTGGTGGCGCGCTGCCTGCGCCAGTCGCTGCTGATGAAAAAGCCGGCGGCCTGAATCGCCGGCTTTTGACGGGCTACTTCTTCTTGTACGTCACTGCGGAAATCACGCCGCCGAGCACGACGACGAAAATCACGATCACCACTCCAAAAGCAATATGGCCGTACTGTTCGATGGTAAGCATTTGACCCTCTCGTGGACGATCAAATACTGATCTGCGAGGTGCGGAAAGGTTTCGTGGAATCTTGCCTTGCAAGCTTTCCGTCAGACGCGGGTGATTGCAGGCAGATGCGGCACGGTACGGGTGCAGGCAATGCCCGCATCCGGTGCGCGGCGGCCGCTATTCTTCGGACTTGATGTTGTTCTCGGCGACGAGTTTTTTCAGGCGCGCCAGATCGGTGATGATGGTCTTGCGGTAATCCTCGGGGCTGCTGAAGGTCAGGATGGCGCCGTCCTCGGTCATCTTCTTCGATACTTCGGGCGCCTTGCCCGCCTTCACCACTTCCTCATTGATGCGCTTCACCATGGCGGGCGGTGTCTTGCCTGCGACCATGAAGCCCCACCAGCTCTGGTGGTTGTAGCCGGGTGCGCCGCCTTCGGCGATCGTGGGCAGGTCCGGGTACAACTGCGAGCGATCCGAGGTTGTCACGCCGATGATGCGGATCTTGCCCGCCTTGGCGAGCGGCATGGCGGTCAGCAGGGTGGTGATGTTGGCGTCCACGCGTCCGGCGATCAGGTCGGTGATCAGCGGCCCCGAGCCCTTGTAGTGCACGAACGTCACATCGGTTTTGGTGAGGCTGTGCAGCCAGGCGGCGCCGATGTGCGGCGAGCCGCCGGAGCCGGTGGTGGCGATATTGAGTTTGCCCGGATTGGCGCGCGCATAGGCGATGTACTCGGCCGGCGTGTTGACGGGCAGCGAGGGCCGCACGAGAAGCACCGAGCCGCGTCGCGTCATCAGCGACACCGGCGCCAGATCCTTCAACGGGTCGTAGGGCAGGTCCTGGTTGAAGGTCGCCGAGAGCACGAAACTCGATGTGGTGGCCAGCAGCGTGTAGCCGTCGGGCGCCGCCTTGGCGACATAGTTCGTGCCGATGACGGTCGCGGCACCGGGCTTGAAGTCCATGATGAAGGACTTGCCCAGGTTCTCGGTGAGTTTCTGCGCATACAGCCGGCCTTCGGCCTCGGTCGATCCGCCCGGCGGGAAGGGCACGATCACCTGCACCGGCTTGGCCGGCCAGGCGCGCACGAAGTCCTGCGCAAAGGCGGTCGGGGACAGCAACATTGCCAATGTTGCCGTGGCGAAAGCGAGGATCGCCGGATGTCGTGACCGATTCACAGGGATATTCCTTCTCTGTGGAGCAACGCGCCGGATCAGAACTTGATGCAGACCTTGCGGGCGTTTTCCTTGTACGTCGTCGCGTAGTCCATGGCTTTTTCGATCTCGTCCATCGTGAAGGTGTGGCTGAGCAGCGGCGAGACGTCGATCTCGCGGCGCACGATGAGGTCGAGCGCATACTTGAACGACAGCAGATGTGGCTCGCGCAGTGTCTCGGTGTGCGAATTGATCGTCATGCGCCGGCGCTGGAAGTCGTGGAAGTTGAACGGCACGAAGTCCTTGGTCATCGGCTGGCCGAAATACAGGCCGTGGCCATCGATGCCGATCATGCCGATCGACTGTCCCAGCGCTTCGGTGTTGCCCACCGCCTCGACGAGGTAGTCCACGCCCTTGCCACCGGTGTGGTCCATCACGGCCTGGAAGGCCTGTTGCCCGGGCTTGACTGGCACGTCCACGCCGAAGTGCTTCGAGATGGCGAGGCGCGCGTCGTTGTAGTCGGAGGCGATCACGGTCTTCGCGCCGGCGCGCTTCAGGCTCCAGGCGAAAAACAGGCCCGCCGAGCCCTGGCCCATGACCATCACGGTCTTGCCCACCACATCGTAGGGCAGCTGGCGCAGCGCATAGATCGTGGTGCCGAACTGCTGCGCCATGAGGAGTTCAGGCAGCGAGACGTCGGTCTTTGGCACCTTCACCATGTAGCGCGGTTGTATGACCTGCCAGTCGCAGAATGTACCCGTGCGGTTCTCGTAACCCGGCACTGTCAGAATCAGGTCGCCCTTCGCATAACCTTCAACAAGGCTGTCCTCGACATAGCCGATGCCTTCATGGCCGGGTGTGCCGGGATTGGCGATGCGTCCGGGCAGCGGAATGTCGGAGTGCACGGTATGCACATCGCTGCCGCAGATCGCGGCCCACGCGCTCTTGACCAGGACTTCGCCCTTGACGGGATCGAGCCGATCCACCTGCTCACACACGATGTGATGCTTGCCGACGACGTGGCTTGCGCGCATTTTCATGCTTGTTCCTCCTGGCGATTTTTTTATCGAAACGCTTCAGCCGTCATTTTAGCGCCTGGGAGCGCCCCCGGGGCGGCACCTGCATGCCGCGGCATGCAGGTGCCGGACGTTCTAGAATCGCCCTGTGGCCGCAACACCGGTCGCCGCATGGAAGGTCCGCAATGTCATTGCAAACCTGGGAAATGCTGAGTTACATCGTCACCGTCATCGGCCTGCCGCTGGCGATCGGCGTGTTCCTTTACGAACAGCGCAAGGAACGTGAAAACGAAGAGGAGGAGGTGTACCAGCTCCTCTCGGACAATTACCAGGATTTCCTCAAGACCGCGCTGGACAATCCGGACCTGCGCCTGTTCTCGATCGGCGAGTTGCCGGAGATGACCGGGCAGCAGACCGAGCGCATGGTCATCATCTACAACATGCTGATTTCACTGTTCGAGCGGGCATACCTGCTGCTCTACGAGGAGGGCATGTCGGACAAGCGGCTGCGGCGCTGGCGTTCCTGGGAGGACTACATGCGGGAGTGGTGCCGGCGCAGCGACTTCCGCGCCCGACTGCCCACGTTGCTGCACGGCGAGGATCCGGCCTTTGTCGCCTACATTGAGGCGCTGGCGGCCAGCGAGACCGCAGGCGCGCGGTAAAAGATGATAATAATCATTCTATCATTTCGCAATGATAAATGATTATTTCGCGAAAATGATAATATATCAGCGCCTTCTCGGATACACCCGGTCTTCGTAGTTCTGCGGCCGGTAGTTGACATCGAAACGGCACTCATCGCCGTAGAGGTCGCGCATCTTCGGGCACAGTGCCGCAACCGAACGTGCATCCGGTTTTTTTCCGGCATCCACCCAGTCCATCAGCGAGGCCATGAGCGCGGCATAGGCAGGCGTGCTGAGGTAGCTGTGTTCCCGCTCGGTTGAAAACGTCTGCACCAGCCGGTCCGTCGTGCCGGCGCGCTGGTACACCTCGCGGAATGCCGATTCATGTTCGACGAAAGCGGTCGGGTCGCCGATGGCATGCAGCGTCAGCACCGGAATCGTCACGCGGCCGGTGAGGTCGCTGTCCTCGGCCAGTTCGGCCAGCGCTGCCGGATCGGGCCGGTAGCGGGGCGCGTCCCTGTTGAGTGCCGCGTCGTCATCGGACCCGGCGTACTGCACGCCGTCAGTGGAAAAGGGATTGCGGCCGCCCAGGCGCTTGTGGACGATGTCGGCGAATGTGAACGTTGCCCAGTTCAGGTGCGAGCCCAGGGTCTTTTCCGGAATGCGCGTCACCTTCAGGATGTTCGCGAGGTTGCGCTTCTGGGCTTCGCTGCGTTTTGCTGCCGGGCTCTGCAGGCCGGTGCATTCGTTGACGCGTTCACGGAGGTCGGCCGGGCGCATTTTCGAGTCGAGTGGCAATCCCATCCACAGCGGATATTGCGGCTCATCTGCGCGCGGATGGTTTTTGCAGAAATGCTCGTAGACCACCCGGAGGTCCATGCGATAGTCGTAGCCGCGCGTGCCTCCGCCGAGTACGCCGCTGGTCAGCAGCGCGCCGTCGTAATTCTTCACCGGCCCTGGTGCATCGTTGTACAACTCGATCACCTTGGCGGCGACATTGCCGCCCCAGGACTGGCCGTGCATGATGGTCCTGCGCGGCTGGCCGAAGCGCGCAATGAACAACTTGCGCAGGTTCTCGGTGTCTTCTGCCGCCATGCGCACACCATAGCCGCCACGACGGTAGGTCGATGCGGCCCAGGCATAGCCGGCTTTCACCATGATGGCCCAGCGCGACACGTCTTCGGTGCTGCGCTTCAGCGCGGGAGCGCCAAGGTCGGGTCCGCCGTGCGAATGCATCACCAGCACGCGGTTCGTGCTCTGCTCCCAGTTCTGCGGAATCGCAATGAGATACCAGGCGCCGTTGGCATCGCGGCCGGTGTGGCACTGCGTGCCCTCCGGCAGGGCCTTGGGGCATTCCGCCGGGGTTTGCGCGAAGGTGCCGCCCGCCATTGTCATCATGGCCATCAGCATTATTGCGGCGCGGCGACGCGGCGTGCCCATGGTTACTTGTCTTCTTCCTTGTCTTCTTCTTCGTCAGGCCCGATGACGGGCTCTGGCGCGGGTTTTACCGCCGCCATTTGTTTCGCCGAGGGCCTGGCGGGTTCCTGCGGGTTCGCGAAGGCGGTGGCTGCGTCGATGACCTTCTGGTCACGGATCACTTCAACCTTGGGCATGCGCTTGCCGGGCACCGGTTCGCGCAGCCAGGACGGGGCGATGTTGCTCATGCGGGTGCGGCCGTCGACCGGATCCTTCCACGTATACATGTCGGCCGCGGCGGGGGCGGCGGCAAGGCACAGCCAGGCAGCAGCCAGGCCGGTGATGGCAAATCGCTTTCGGGAACGACTCGGGGAACGGTTCGTCATGATGTCCGCTAGCTTAGCTGAATCGGCTGAAGTCCGGCTTGCGCTTTTCGAAGAACGCGGTCATCGCCTCCTTGGCCTCGGGAGAACGCATCTGCCCGCCAAAGGCTGCACTTTCGGCAGTCAGAGCCTCGCGGACCGCATCGGCGAAGCTGCGTTTGATCAGTGCCTTGGTGAGGCGCATCGCGGCCGGCGGCTTCTGCGCCAGCTTTGCCGCGGTGGCGAGTGCGGTTTCCATCAGGACTTCGGGTGCAACGATGGCACTCACCAGGCCGAGCCCTTTGGCGCGCTCCGCGCCAAAGGGCTCGCCCAGCATCAGCAGTTCGGCCGCCGCCGGGTAGCCGGCAAGTCGCGCCAGCAGATAGGTTGAGGCCGCTTCGGGCACCAGGCCCAGGTTGATGAAAGGCAGCGAGAGCTTAGTTGCCGGCGTGCAATAGACAAAATCGCAATGCAGCAGGAGCGTTGTGCCGATGCCCACGGCCAGCCCGTCGACTGCGGCGACCAGTGGTTTGTCGAATCCGGCCAGCACCGGCAGAAAGGCCAGCGCTGCGGGTTCTTCGCCCTGCGGCAGGTTGAGGAAATCCGCCAGATCGTTGCCGGCTGTGAATGTGCCGCCTGTCGCGTCGCTGGTGCCATGGATCAGCACTGCGCGAACTGTGCTGTCGGCGGAGGCTTCCTTGAGTGCGGCCGAAAGCGTGCGATACATCTCGCCTGTAATGGCGTTCTTCTTGGTCGGCCGGTTGAAGCCGATGCACATCACGCTTTCCCGTCGGGAGACAAGGATGAGGTCCGTCGTTGTTGAGTTCATGAACGTGCAATCAGAAGGCAGGCAGGGGAGGGCCAAGTTACGTGCCGTGCCGGGCAGTGTCAATCGTGCCGGAGGCACCGGGGGTAGAATGTCACGAAACAGCGCCCGTACGGCGCATTGCCGCCAACGCAGCGGCACCATCGAATCACCGAACCATTGAATACGCGTCCCAAACCCTGATCAGGAAACGTTCTCCATGAGTGCAACCAATCCCACCGAATACAGCCTTCAAGGCGCCGTTGCCGTCATCACGCTTGCCAATCCGCCGGTCAACAGCCTGAGCCACGCCATGCGCGTGTCGTTCAAGGCGAGCCTGGACAAGGCCGAGGCCGATCCTGCAGTGCGCGTCGTGGTCATCATCGGGTCTGAGAAGGCCTTTTGTGGCGGCGCCGAAATCCGCGAATTCAATACGCCGAAGGCCACCATGCTGCCGCGACTGCGCGACATCGCCGAACAGATGGACAAGGCGAAAAAGCCCATCGTTGCGGCGATTGGCGGCTTCGCGCTGGGCGGTGGCCTTGAGCTGGGCCTTGCCAGCCACTATCGGATCGCCTTGCCGGGTGCACGTCTTGCACTCCCGGAAATCACGCTGGGCCTGACACCGGGCGGCGGCGGCACGGTGCGCCTGCCGCGCATCCTGACCGTGGATCGCGCAACCGATGCGATCCTCAGCGGTACGCCCATTTCGGTTGCAGAGGCGCACAAACTGGGTCTGCTGGACGCGATCGTCGAAGGCGACCTGCTGCAGGGCGCGCTGCGCTTTGCGGAAAAACTCATCGCCGATGGCAAGGGCCCGCGCTACATCCGCGACATGACGCCACGGCTCTCTGATGGCGGCGACCTCAAAGCCTACTTCGAAAAGAAGCGCGCCGAGCTGAAAAAGAATTCACGCGGCCGCATCTCGCCCATGGCAAACCTGGACTGCATCGAGGCCGCGGTCATGGGCACGCCGGAACAGGGCCAGGATTTCACCACCGACGTATTTCTGAACAAGCTCATGGTGAGCACAGAATCGAAGGCGCTGCGCCACAGTTTCTTCTCCGAGCGTGAAGCGGCGCGCGTGCCGGACATTCCTGCAGACACGCCGCAGCGCCCCATCCGCAAGGCGGCCGTGATCGGCGCCGGCACCATGGGCGGCGGCATCAGCATGTGCTTTGCGAACGCCGGTATTGCAGTGACGGTGATCGACGCCAAGCCCGAGGCGCTGGAGCGCGGCATTGCAACCATCAAGAAGAACTACGCCGCCACGGTGACCCGCGGCCGGCTGTCGCAGGCCGACATGGACAAGCGCATGTGCCTGATTTCCTCGGCGCTGGATCTGTCTGCGGCGGCTGATGCCGACATCATCATCGAAGCAGTGTTCGAGGAAATGTCGGTGAAGGAGTCGGTGTTCAAGGCGCTCGATGCCGTCGCCAAACCCGGCGCCATCCTCGCCAGCAACACTTCCACGCTGGACGTGGACCAGATCGCCGCTGCAACCAAGCGGCCGCAGGATGTGATCGGCGCGCATTTCTTTTCGCCGGCAAATGTAATGCGCCTGCTCGAAGTCATTCGCGGCAAGGCGACGGCGAAGGATGTGGTCGCCACCGTCATGGCACTGGGCAAGAAACTGGGCAAGGTTGCGGTGCTCTCCGGCGTGTGCGACGGCTTCATCGGCAACCGCATCCTGGAAAAATATCGCGTGCAGACCATTGCGCTGCTTGACGAAGGCGCCAGCCCGCAGCAGGTGGACAAGGCGCTCACCGACTGGGGCCTTGCCATGGGGCCGTTTGCCATGGGCGACCTGGCCGGCAACGACATCAGCTGGGCGGTCCGCAAGCACCGCAAGGCCATGGGCAAGAATTTCACGCCCAATCCCGTCGCCGACAAGCTGTGCGAGATGGGGCGCTTTGGCCAGAAGACCGGCAAGGGCTGGTACCGCTATGAGCCAGGCAACCGCGTGCCGCAGATCGATCCGGAAGTCGAGCAGATCATCGCTGATCATCGCAAGAACCTGGGCATCAAGCAGCGCGTCATCAGCGACCAGGAAATCGTCGATCGCTGCGTATTCGCGATGGCCAACGAAGGCGCGAAGATCGTCGAGGAAGGCATTGCCCTGCGCGCCTCCGATGTCGATGCCGTGTACCTCAACGGCTATGGCTTCCCGGCACATCGCGGCGGGCCGATGTTCAATGCCGATGTGGTTGGTTTGCCCAAGGTGCTGGAGACGATCAAGGGCTACGCCAAAGGCTACGGTGGTGAGGCCTGGACGCCGGCAGGGCTGCTGGTGAAGCTCGCAGGTGAAGGCAAGACCTTCAACTGAGCCGCATGTCCGCAACGCCACAGGCGACCTCCAACTGGCGCACGCCGGCCATCGTGCTGGCCTGCGGCTGCGCCATCGTGCTGATCTCGATGGGGCTGCGCGCCACGTCGGGGATTTTCCTCAAGCCCATGACGATGGCGAACGGCTGGAGCCGCGAAGCCTTTTCCGTTGCCATTGCGTTGCAGAATCTGATGTGGGGGCTGACCGGACCGTTCTTTGGCGCCATTGCCGACCGCTATGGCGCCGGACGCACGCTCGTCACCGGCGCGCTGCTGTATGCCGCCGGACTGGTGTGGATGGCCAACGCGCAGACCACGACCGAACTCACGCTGTCGGCCGGTGTGGTGGTGGCGCTGGGCATTTCAGGGACGGCGATCGGGCTGGTGATGTCGGTGATGGCGCGATCCGTGCCGCCGGAGAAGCGCAGCATGTCGCTCGGACTGGTCGGCGCTTTCGCATCCATGGGTCAGTTCGTGATGCTGCCGCTGGCGCAGTGGTGGATCAATGCCTGGGACTGGCATGTCGCGCTGATCCTGCACGGGGTGGTGGCGGCGCTCGTTGTGCCGCTGGCCGCAGGGCTGGTTGGCAAGCCGGAGCACACGGGGCCGCAGCAGACCGTCAGTGCAGCGCTCGTTGAGGTGGCGCGCGACCGCAGTTTCCACCTGCTGTTCTGGGGCTATTTCGTGTGCGGCTTCCAGGTGGTTTTCATTGCGGTGCACTTTCCGTCCTTCCTGATGGACAAGGGCTTTCCCGCGAACCTTGGCATGCAGGCCATTGCGCTGGTCGGGCTGTTCAACGTCCTGGGATCATTCCTCGCCGGCTGGATGGGCGGGCGCTATACGAAAAAATATGTGCTCTCGGGCATCTACATTTCACGCAGCGTGCTGATCTCGGTGTTCCTGCTGCTGCCGATCACGACCTTCTCGGTGTACGTGTTCTCGGCGATCATCGGCGTGCTGTGGCTGTCGACGGTGCCGCTCACGAACGGACTGGTGGGCGTGCGCTATGGACTGCGCTACATGGCCATGCTGACCGGCCTGGTGTTCTTCGGACACCAGATCGGCGCATTTCTCGGTGTCTGGCTGGGTGGCGTGATCTTCGACCGCACCGGGTCCTACGACATGGCCTGGACGATCTCGATTGCGCTGGGTGTGTTTGCGGCGCTGGTGCATCTGCCGATCCGGGAGGCGCCGCTGGTGAAGGCTTCACCGGAACCTGCACCGGCCTGAACCGGAAAGTCGTCTGGTGCCGGCGGTTCGAAGCGGCACGTCTCTTCAGCAGTGCGGACAGACGGGGGTCGGAATCGAACACCCTAGTCCAAGGTACGAGAAAGTACCATTTTATGTTGCAGGTGACTCATTGATACCCCCAGCGATACCCCCGCCACTTTCGGACTTCATCGTGGGCAAGTCAGCCCCAGGCCGCAAACCCCCTATCCAAAATAGCAGCCCGGGAAGTTCCATGGAGCCGCACTCCATGTACGGGGTAAAGCCGCTCATGTGCGCCGTCCGGTAGCAGTGAGGCAATTCGGGTCTATTTCGGGGCGAATCGTCATTGAGAGCGGGGTATCATTGCCAGAGGCCGCGTGATTGACCGCCTCTCGGGACGGCGATACCGATCGCGGATCGGGAAAAAGGTGGTTTGAAATTCCTATACGCCCATAAAGAGGAGACTTTGTGGAGAATATTCTCAGTATCGGCACCGCATTCCTTGTGCTGGCGATAACGTGGTGTGCGCCTGTACGGGCGGCGGACACCGCGCCGAATTACCCCAGTCGCAATATCCGCTTCGTCGTGACCTATGTGCCGGGTGGAGGAACCGACCTGGTCGCACGTCAGGTCGGGGAGAGATTGACCGAGGCCTGGGGGCAGCAGGTCATCATCGACAATCGTCCGGGCGCCGGCGGAATCATCGGCACCGAGATTGTTGCCAATGCATCGCCCGATGGGCACACCTTCCTGCTCGGAACTTCAGCCGGAATGGTGACGCAGCCATTGCTGGTCGCAAAGGCGCCCTACGATCCGCTCAGGGCATTTGCACCGGTCAGCCTGTTGACGGTGGACTCGCACACCTTGTACGTAACCGCATCGCTGCCAGTCAGTAACTTGAAGGAGCTCATTGCCTACGCCAAGTCCAGGCCGGGTTCCCTGAGCTACGGGTCGGCAGGCCCCGGTTCACCGAATCACATGAACATGGAGCAGTTCAAGCATGTTGCCGGAATCGACTTGCTTCATGTTCCCTACAAGGGGTCTGCCCAGTCAATGACAGATCTGGTGGCCGGCAGGATCCAGGTGATGTGGGGCTCGACCGCGGCCCTCGTGCAGCAGGCGAAAAACGGCAAACTCAAGGCGCTGGCAGTTGGCGGCCCGCAGCGTCTGGGTGTGTTGCCGGATGTGCCGACGGTGGCCGAAGCGGGGCTGCCCAAGCTGGAGCTCAACATGCCCTGGTTCAGCATCTTTGTGCCGGCGAAAACCCCCAGGCCGATCATTACCAAGATCAACGCTCAAGTTGTGCGTACGCTGACTGATCCGGAGATGGTGAAGCGTCTGGAGGGATACGGATATGACGCGCACAGCAGCACTCCGGAAGAATTGGGGGAACTTCTGCGCAAGGAGTACCAGCGCGTGAAGGCCCTGCTTTCGGTGCTGAAAATCAGCCCGGAACAGACTCAATAGTCATGAAAATCGCGGTGCTGGACGATTACGCTGATGCTTTTCGCAAAGTCGCAGATTTTCCACGGCTCAGGGAACATGAAGTCGTGTCAGTTCGCGACAGCGAGAAGGATCATGCCAAACAGGCGGCGCGGCTGGCCGATTTCGATGTGGTGGTGCTGACGCAGCAACGATCGCAATTCAGGCGTGCTGTCATCGAGAAATTACCCAATTTGAAGCTTGTGGTTCAAACCGGCGGTCACCGGGAACATCTGGACATCGAGGCGTGCACGGAGAAGGGAATTGCCGTTGCGACCGGACGCAGCAGCAAGTCCTATTCGACCGCGGAGCTGACCTGGGGCCTGATTCTGGCCAGTATGCGCCACATCCCGCACGAGGTGGCGCAGTTGAAACAGGGGGCGTGGCAATCCACGGTGGGCACTGAATTGCACGGCAAGGCCCTGGGGATCTACGGGCTGGGAAAGATCGGCTCAGTGGTGGCACGTTACGGCAAGGCATTCGGCATGGAGGTCATTTGCTGGGGACGAAGCGCGACACAGGCCAGGGCACGCGAGGCCGGCTATATCGTTCCCGAAAGCCGTGAGGCGTTCTTCGGGCGCGCAGACGTCCTCAGCCTGCACATCCATTACTTCCCGGAAACCCGAGGTCTGGTGACTGCCGGCGATATGGCGCAGATGAAGCACACGGCGCTTCTGGTCAATACCGGGCGTGCCGGGTTGATCGAAGAAGGGGCATTGGAGGCAGCACTTAAGAAAGGCCGCCCCGGTTTTGCCGCGGTTGACGTCTATGAGGACGAACCCTTGGTCGGCGGCAATCACCCCTTGCTCAAGCTGCCCAATGCCATCTGTACCCCGCACCTTGGTTACGCGGTAAAGGAAGGGTTTGAAAATCATTACAACGGGGTGATCGCCAACATCGTCGCATTTGCCTCGGGCAGTCCGGTGAACATCATCAACCCGGAGGCGCTGGGCAGTCGCTAGTTGTGCCGGTAGCCGTTCGCAACCCGGATTCAAACTTGACCGGCACAGTTTCTGAATCCAAAAAGGAGCAAGCAATGGCAATGCGCATCTGGCATCAAAGCATGGCGGTCTTGCGGGACGTGCCCGAATACACAGCGGCCCTGAACAAGCGGCTGCCCACCATCGTGCGGCCCGACACCGAGGTGGTGATGCACGGCCTGGCGGTGGGCACCATGGACCATGCCAACTACCCCAAGGAAGACCTGGGTTCGGCCTATCTCATGTACGCGCACGGCAACCAGTTCATCGCAGCGGGCCTCGATGCGCAGGCGCAGGGATTCGATGCCATGGTACTTGCCACGCTGGGTAACCCCATGTTGCCGGAGATCCGCTCGCTGGTGAACATCCCGGTGGTGGGCTATGGCGACACGTCCTTTCGCCTCGCGGCGCTGTACGGGAAGCGTTTCGGCCTGATGTTCTTCAACACCGTGCGGCTGGGCTTCTGGCGCGAGTATTTCCGCATCAATGGCCTGTCCGAATCGTTCGCAGGCATCGTGCCGGCGGGCGTCAGCTTTCAGGACGTGGTGGCGGCCCATGCCGACGACAAGAAGCGTGACGAGGTGATCCGTGCCATCAGCGTGACCGCCGAGCACATGGTCAACGATCTGGGCGTGAACGTCATCGTGCCGGGCGAGATGCCGCTCAACCTGCTGCTGGCCAACGCCAAGGTGTCGAGCATCGCCGGCGCCACCATCATCGACGGCCTGGCGCTGTCCTTCAAGACCGCAGAGATGATGGTGGATCTGCAGCGCGCCACTGGCATGATCCAGAGCCGCGCCGGCTGGGGCCACAACCAGCCCAGCGCCGGACGTCTGGAGCAGGTGCAGAATTTCTATGGACTGGACAAGTTGCGCGGGCGGCTGGCTTCGGAGTGAGTTGATCTCGGAGCAATCCTGATTGCCCTCAGAGGCCAGAGGTTGCTCATGCCTTGTCATCCCTTTCGCTATACAGCGAAAATAAGGCACCGGGCCGGGGCCTGCTTGATCCACGTCAAGCAGTTGGAAAAAACCCCATGTTAGTGGCATTGTGAAGTCCGGCATAAAAACCACAACAGACAAAAGGAGGTGCTTTCAATGCCACAACTCGTATTCCTGCACGGCCCCGGAGCGGGCTCCTGCGCCGATGCTTTCCACTACCAGCTCCAGCATTTCCCCGGCAGCGTGGCGCCCAACCTGCCGGGCCATCTCGAAGGCACGCATTGCCGCACCATCGAGCGCTTCACCGAGTGGACGCGCGGCTGGCTGTACGCGCAGGGCCTGAAGAAGAACCTGGTGATTGTCGGCTACACCCTGGGCGGCGCCATCGGCCTGGAGTACGGCCTGGACTATCCCGAGGAGGTGAAAGGCCTGGTGCTCATGACCGTGGCGCACCGCCCCAAGAACCGCAATCCGGATACGGTCGGGTTGCGCCACAAGGCCATCAGTTCCCGCGAGGGTTTCGAGGAGTGGATGGCCGACCGGCCCAAGGCGCTGCAGTTCGTCGAGCCGCAATTGCGGGCGCGGCTGATCGAGCGTCACCGCCAGATCGGGCCGAAATGCCAGCTCGACGACATGCAGGCCATGGACTCCTGGGACGTTCGGGACCGCATCGGAACGCTGCAGCCGAAATTGCTGCTGCTGCGCGGCATCGACGATCCCAGCCATCCGCCGGAGTACGAGAAGGAAATACACGCGGCCGTGCCGGGATCGAAGTACGTCAAGCTGTCCGGCGCGGGGCATTTCCCCGTCACCGAAAAGCCCGCCGAGGTGAATGCGCTGATCGAGGAATTCATCGCCGGCTTGTGAATTGCGAGCAAATTCAAGCGTCGTCCGCTGGCCACGATTAACGCTTGAACGTGCCTATTGAAAGGCGTCAACTGAAATGACCACTTGAAGGTTCGCTATGTCTGGAATCATGAGTCACGATAACAATAGTCGGCACTGAAATAGCACGGCAGAGGCAGCCGGGAAACATTCGGGCAGGAATATGAGCAAGAATAAAAACGAAGCATTCTCTCCTAATCTTCCGCAGTCATGCCGGTGTCCTGCACCAGCTTCTTCCAGCGGTTGATCTCGACGACGAGGAATTTGCCGAACTCCTCCGGTGTGGTGAGCGACATGATCACGCCTTCATCGAGCAGGCGCTTGTTGAGGTCGGGTGAATTTGCGGCCTTGACGAATTCCGCGCGCAACCGGCCAATGATCGCGGGCGGCGTGGCCCCCGGTGCAATTACCGCCTGCCAGCCGGAGAAGTCATAGCCCGGGGCGACCTGTTCGGCGAGCGTGGGCACATCGGGCAGGAGTTGCGAGCGCTGCGAAGTGGTCACGCCGAGCAGACGGAGCTTGCCGGCCTTGACCAGCGGCATGCCGGAGGAAATCGTGGTGCTGGTCACCTGCAATCGCCCGGAGATGAGATCCGGGACGAGTGCGCCGGTGCCCTTGTAGTGCACGAAAGTCACCGTGGTGCCGGTGAGGTTATGCAGCCAGGCGCCGGCAATGTGCGGCGATCCACCGGCACCCACAGTGCCGTAGTTCAGTTCACCCGGATGGGCTTTGGCGTAGGCGATGTATTCCGCGGCGTTCTTCACTGGCAGCCCCGGATGCACCAGCAACACCGTCGGGCGCTTGTAGAGCAGCGTGACCGGTGCCACATCCCTGATCGGGTCGTAGGGCAGGTCCTTGCGGAACGCGGGCGTGGTGCCGATGATGCCACCGGAGCCCATGAGGATCGTATAGCCGTCGGGCGCCGCCTTCGTGAGGTAGCCCATGGCGATCACGCCGCTGGCACCGGGACGATAGTCGAGCAGGAAATTGCGCCCGGTGCTCTCGGTGAGCTTCTGCGCAAACAGCCGGCCTTCCACTTCGCTCGATCCGCCGGGCGCGAAGGGCAGCACGATCTGCACGGGCCTGGACGGATAGTTGTCGGAGGCACCCTGCGCGCGCACTCCCGCAGGCAGGAGAGCTTCCGCCGCGAGCAGGCAGGCAGCCAGATGGCGTGGGTATTTCATGACGGCTTTCTCAGGAAATCAGGCCGTAGAACCGGCCGACGTTCTCGCAGATGATCTTGTGTTGCGTGGGCGCCGGCAGGTGGCTGAACTGGCGTTTGATGTAGTCCTGCGAATCGGGGAACACGCCGTCGGCGTGTGGATAGTCCGAGCCCCACATCACGCAGTCCTCGCCCAGTTCATCCAGCAGCTTGGAGCCCACGCGGTCGTTCTGGAACGTCGCGCGGCACTGGCGGCGCCAGTACTCGCTGGGCTTCATCTTCATCGACAGGCGCTCGCGATAGCGGCCTTCCCATTCCTCGTCCATGCGCTCGAGAACGTACGGAATCCAGCCGATGCCGCTTTCTCCGAGCACGATACGCAACTGCGGATAGCGTTCCAGCGCGCCGCAGTGGATGACGGCCGAGAGGATGCTGCCCATGACCAGCTGGAATGAGGAGATGCGCGTGGCATTCTCCAGCAGCTTGTCCATCTCGGTCATTTCCACCCTGGGCGGGTCCTTGCGAATGCCGATGGTGTGGAAGTGCACCGCCAGGTTGTTGTCGGCTGCAGCTTTCCAGAGCGGTTCCCAATAACGGTGCCACAGCGGGATCATGTCCCAGTTGAAGGCGAAGTCGATGCCACCCAGGCCCAGGCTGGCCACGCGGTTCACTTCGGCCACCGCCACGTCCACGTTGTGGCAGGGAATGGAGGCCAGACCGACGAAGCGTTTCCTGTCGTAGCTGCAGAAATCGGCCAGCCAGTCGTTGTAGATGCGGAATACCTCGGAGGCCACCTGCGGGTCCTTGACCTTGGCACCCACGCCCAGGATGCCGTACATCACCTCGGCCTGGATGCCGTCACGGTCCTGGTCCTGCAGGCGGTACTTCGGATCGCCGGGGCGGCGGATGTTCCTTTTTTCCACGTCCTCGAACAGGCCGGTCTCGGCCATCCGGTCCATGCGGTGCTCCTGGCCGGGGATGTGCTTGCGGCCCGCACCGCCCAGTCCGCCCACGAAGCCGAAAAAATCCTCGTGTTCCCCCACCCACATCGGGCCGTCCTTGCTGCCGATCACATGGGGCATGCGCGCCTTCATGGCTTGGCTGGCGTTCTTGGTGAACAGATCGTCCGGCAAAAAGCCCAGGTCAATGTGGCAATCGGCGGATATGCAGCGGTATTCCATGATGCCTCCCTGCGGGAAAAATGTGGAGCGCTATTCCACGGTAATGCGCGAATTCACGACGAGGCGGCGCCAGCGCTCGACTTCGGAGACGATGAGCTGACGGAATTCCTCGGGGCTGCTGCCCACGGGCTCGCCGCCGTCGGTGGCGAGCTGTTTGGCGATTTGCGGCGACTTCACCACTTTGGCCAGCTCCAGTGCCACCTTGTTCAGAATGGGTGGCGGCGTACGTGCGGGCGCTGACCAGCCATGCCAGGTATTGAGGTCATAGCCGGCCAGGCCCGCTTCCGCGATGGTCGGCAGGTCGGGCAGCACGGTCGAGCGCCTGCCCATGCTGGTGGCGAGCGCGCGCATCTTGCCGCTCTTGATATGGGGCAGTGTCGTCAGCGGACTGGCGAAGGTGACGTCCACGCGGCCCGCCATCAGGTCCACCAGCACAGGCCCGGTGCCTTTGTACGGGATGTAGTCCACGTCGATTTTCGCCAGATCCGCCATCCACACTGCGGCAAGATGGGTGAAGCTGCCGGCGCCGCCGACGCCGAAATTCAGCTTGCCCGGGCGCGATTTGACGTAGGTAATCAGTTCCTGCACTGACTTTACGGGTACGCCTGGATAGGCGACGAGCAGGTAGGGTGCGCGCGTTGCGATGGAGATCGGTGCGAAGTCCTTGACCGGATCGTAGTCGAGGTCCTTGTACAACGCCGGCGAGAACGTGAAGCTGGGCGTGACGGCCAGCAGGGTGTAGCCATCGGGCGCCTGCTTGGCGACGTAGCCGAAGCCGATGGTGTTGCCTGCGCCCTCACGGTTTTCCACCAGGAACTGGCGCCCCAGGTTCTCGCTCAGTTTGGTTGAGAACAGACGTGCCTGGAGGTCGGTAGCGCCGCCGGCGGCCTGGGCCACAATCACTCGCACCGGCCTGGCCGGAAAATCAGCGGGCAGCTGCGCGCGAACTGGTGTTGACGACATTGTAACGACGGAGATGCAGCCCAGCCCGGCGAAACCTTTCCAGTTCATGCTTCCTCCTTGCGACCTTGACGTGCCGAGAGCTCGTCCCGGCTCGTGACGTGCGGCAGCCTGCGAAGAAACTAGATCTTCAGTCGTTCGACCACGCGGCCGTTCTTGAGGTGTTGCTCGACGATTTCATCGATGTCGGTCTTGTCGACATAGGTGTACCAGGTCTCTTCGGGATAGACCACGATCACCGGGCCTTCCGAGCAGCGGTCAAGGCAGCCGGCCATGTTGATGCGCACCTTGCCGTCGCCGGACAGGCCCAAATCCTTGACTTTTTTCTTGGCGTAATCGCGGATTTCGTTTGCGCCGTGATCATTGCAGCAGGCTTCGCCGTTGGTGCGCTGGTTGCAGCAGAAGAATACGTGGTGCGAGTAGTGGCTCATGTCATCTCCAGGGACTCCCGGTCCGCAGGTCCGGCCGGGGTGACGCGGTGGTGGTTGTGTTTGCGAACGGGTGAGACGCGATTGAGACTCATCCAAATCGAGCAGGGAGCAGTCTATCCATTTGCCATGAGCGGTCTATATGCGCAGCGTTAAACCAGATATGCCGTGGACGGCAATCCGGATGGACGAATAATCGGGTCGTCAACGCGGGTTTCAGGTGCGCGGTGCAGTCGCTTCGCGTATTCTGCGCACCTGCAAAACGGGCGATGCAAATCTGCTTTGCAGGCGGGGTCCTATCAAGCGGAAAGGTGCGGCGATATACTCGCGGCCATTCCTGCTGAGAAGAGAAATGCAGCAGGATTCCGTTTCATAAAACCACCACATACGGAAAGACAAAAGGATGGACAAAATCTCTCAGGCAAAGACGGCCCGTCTCCAGCAGCTGATCAAGCGCAAGGACAAGGTGTTGCCGGTATTCCATCCGCCCAGTGCAGCGTTGGGCCGGATCATGGAAAAGGCCGGCGTGGAATGCGGCTTTGTCGGCACCAGCGGCGTGGTTGGCACCTATACCGGCCTTTCCGACGTTGGCACCGCCACGATGACCGAGTGTGTGCAGGTCGCCGGCTGGATTGCGCAGAGTGTCAGCTTCCCGATCATCATCGACGGCGATACCGGCCATGGCGGCATCATGGCGGTGCGCCGCCTGATCCGCGAATGCATCAATGCCGGCGTTGCCGGCATCCGCATCGACGACCAGCCGATCGAAGGCAAGCGCAAGACCGGCACCGCTGGCGTGGAAGTGGTGCCGATCGAACAGGCCATTGCCCGGTATCGCGCCGCGGTGGACATGAAGAACGAGCTTGACCCGAATTTCGTCATCATGGCGCAGTGCTATGCCGGCAATGCCGCGAACAGCAGCTTCGAGGACACCCTCGTCCGCCTGAAGGCCTACGCAGAGGATGCAGGCGTGGACTGGGTGCAACTCGAGTATCCGCGTTCGATTGAAGAGATCAAGAGGGCCAAGGCGGCGGCCGGCAAGGCGGCATTCTCCTTCATGAAGGGCGGCCTGGGACGTCACGTCAGCCTGAAGGAGCACATGGACCTGGGCATCAACATCGCCTGGTACCCGCGGATAATGCACCAGGTGTCGTGGAATTCGATGTGGCGTTTCCTGCTGGACTTCAACGCCCGCGAGATGCAGGCCTATGAGGACTTCCTCAAGGAACACCAAAAGGACGGCTGCCCGGACCCGCTCGAAGTCGGCCCGGAAGGCGAAGGCCTGGACAAACAGCGTGAACTGGAAGAGCGTTACTTTTCGGCCGACATGCTCAACAAATACCGCAAGGCTTGAACAAGTATTTTCTAATCAGTATTTCTGAATTAGCACAGGAGCAATAAAACATGGCAAAGAACGGATACAAGATTTTCGACTCCGACACCCACGTCGGCCCCACCATGGAAGTGCTGGAGAAGTACCTCTCCGCCGCCGACAAGACCAAGCTCGCCGGCTGGGAGCAGTACAAGTCCACCGCCAAGGCCGGAAGGACTATGTACAACAAGGGTGCGCGTATTTATCGCCGCAAGCTGGGCACCGCCAGCCCTGATACGGCACCTGCGGGCTACATGGCCGGCTTCACCGGCGCCCATGGAGAGCGCAAGCCCTTCCCGCATACCGATCTCCACGTGGACAAGCGCCTTGTGGACATGGACTTCGAGGGTGTGGACGTCAACCTGACGTTCCCCTCCGGCTGGTTCGGCACCTTTACGACTGGCGATGACATTGCGCTTGAGGCCGCGATGTACCGCGCCTACCACAGCTGGATGGCCGATTACTGCTCGGCCGCACCCAACCGCCTCGGCGGCGTGATTCTCGTCTCCGGGCGGGACATCAAGGGCAGCCTGGAAGAGATCAAGAAGCATGGCAAGTCCCCCTGGGCCTGGGGCATTCTGCCTTACGCGCCCTACGGCATGCCGCTCGACCATCCGGACCTGGAGCCGGTGTGGGCGGCCGCGCAGGAATATGACCTGACCGTTTCCATGCACACCTTCACGGTGATGCCCCCCTATGCACCGGGCGGCCTGGACAACTGGGAGAACCTGTTCCTGCAGCGTTCCGCCGCGCACCCGTGGTGCGGCATGCGCAACATGGCCTCGCTGATCGGCGCCGGCGTCATGGATCGCTATCCGAAGCTGCGCATCGCCACCCTGGAAGCCGGCCATGGCTGGCTGCCGTTCTGGCTGGCGCGTATTGACGAGCATGCCAAGACCATCGCGAGCGAAATTCCTAAACTGAAGCATTTGCCCAGCGAGTATGCAGTGAGCGGGCGCTACTTCCAGAGCATCGAAGTGCCGGAAGGTGAGAAGCTCACCAATTCCGTCATGGACCTCCTTGGCGATGACGTGCTGATGTATGCCTCAGATTACCCGCACGGCGAGAGCCATTTCCCGCACACCGTCGACATGGCGATGGACTGGAATGACACCAGCAAGGCGCGCAAGCAGAAGCTGTTCTGGGACAACGCAGTGAAGTGCTACCCCCGTTCCGGACTGAAATAGGCTGAAACCGCGCGGCCGGGTTCCCTGCCCGGCCGTGCAGCAGTTCAAGCGGCCAGGGGATGCAGGGGGCGGGCGACCGCCCCTTTTTCTTTGCCAATTCGTGCCAGATCCGGCTCCAAATGCATCAGATATTCCACATAGTGCAACGAAAGGCGTCGATCCGGTGCCGGGGCCGGCAGTGCCCCATGACGAAATGATAACGTGTCCTAGTTACGTGCCCGGGCGGAGCAGCCGGACAGACGAAAGGCAGGGATGATTTCCCTGCCTGCCGATTGCAAATCGATCCGGCCGCCTCCAGGCACTGAAAATCACACGAAAATTCGCACGATCATTCGCAGAACCAGTGGTGCGACTGCCTACCGGAGAACGCCTTGGATTTCGCAAGACTCAAGTTGTTTGTCGAAGTGGCCGAGCATGGCAGCCTGACCAAGGCCTCCATCGCACTGAGTTCCGTGCCCTCTGCCATCAGCCGCAAGATCGCGGCCTTCGAGCTTGAATGCGGCGGTCGCCTGTTCCACCGCACCGGGCGCGGCGTCACGCTGACCGAACTGGGCCAGCGCATCCTGCCGCGTGCGCGCGAACTGCTCGACGGCCTGGACTGCCTGTCCGAGGACATCCGCAGCAATGCCGGCGTGCCCATGGGCGAGGTCCGCGTCGGCATGCTGGCCTCGCTGTCCCATCCGGTGATCAACCGGTTGTTCCGCGAGGTTCGCGCGAACTATCCGTCTATCAAGCTCCATGCGTATGGCGGCTCGAACGGCCAGCTCGATGAATGGCTGGCACGCGGCCACATCGACATGGCACTGCTGTTCCGTTACGGCAAGGCCGAGGTCGGCAACGAGTTGCCCCTGGGCATTGTGGATACGTATCTGATTGGCGCCAAGGGTGATCCCATTACGCGCCATTCCACTGTCAAGTTTTCGCAGATCGACAAGCTGCCGCTGATCCTCCCGGGCGCGCCGAACGGACTGCGCGTGATCCTCGACCAGGTGGCAAAGAAGAAGGGCATTTCGCTCTCCATCGTCATGGAGGCGAATGCACTGCCGATCCAGAAGGATGTCGTGGCAAAGGGTGACGTGCATACCATCCTTGCCGGATATGCCGCCGCACAGGAGGTCGAACTTGGCCTGCTGCAGGCATCGCGCATCGTCAATCCGGGCATCGAGCGCATCGTTACGCTGGGCCTGACGAACAACAAGCCGGCATCCATTGCCACGCGCGAGGTGGCGCGCATCCTGCGTACCATCATTGATGACATGTCGGGCAGCATGAACCTGCGCAAGGCCTCCGGCGTGAAGGTCGAGGCCGCATCGGTCGACAAGGCCGAACAGGCCAACTGAGGCCGGCCCGGATTGTCGCCTCGTGCCCTGCTCAGGGAACGAGCAGAATCTTGCCGATGTGCTCGCTGGACTCCATCAGCGCATGTGCCGCACCGGCCTGCTCCAGCGGAAATGTCTTGTAGACCACCGGCCGGATCTTTCCTTCCTCGATCAACGGCCAGATCCGGTGGCGCAGGTTGCGAGCGATCTGTGCCTTGAACTCGATGGTACGGGGGCGCAGCGCCGAACCGGTGACGGTGAGCCGCTTGTAGGTGAACGCGCCGACATCAATCTGCGCCTTGCCCCCGCCCAGCGCGGCAATGAACACCAGCCGCCCGTCGGTGGCCAGCGACTTCAGTTCACGGTCGACGTAGCTTCCGCCCACCATGTCGAGGATGACGTCAACGCCATTGCCTCCGGTGACTTCCTTGATGACCTCGACAAAATCCTCGGTGCGGTAGTTGATCACGCGATCGGCGCCGAGTCTTGTACAGGCGGCGCATTTTTCCGCGCTGCCGGCGGTGGCGTAGACCTTGTTGCCCAGTGCATGCGCCATCTGGATTGCAGTGACGCCGATGCCCGATGAGCCGCCCTGCACCAGCAGCGATTCGCCCGGCGAGAGTGCGGCGCGGTCCCACACATTGCTCCACACCGTCATGAAGGTTTCCGGCAGCGCGGCCGCATCGACCAGGGACACGCCCTTCGGGACGCCCATGCAGTTCTGGGCCGGCGCGATGCAGTAATCTGCATAGCCGCCACCCGATACCAGCGCGCAGACCTCGTCGCCCAGCTTCCATTCGGTCACGCCTAGGCCGAGCGCGACCACGGTGCCGGAGATCTCCAGGCCCATGATTTCCGGCGCACCGGGTGGCATGCGGTATTTGCCCATGCGCTGCATGGTGTCGGCGCGATTGACGCCGGCTGCTGCGACCTTGATCAGCACTTCGCCTATCTGGGGTAGTTGCAGGGGCCGGGTGGCGGGCTTGAGCGAATCCGGCGGCCCGCCGATTTCGGTGATCTCGATAACGCGCACGGTGGATGGAATGTTCATGTTCTGCCTCGCAGCGGATTCGTCGGCGGACCCATCATTCGTCATCGAGTCCGGATGCACAGTTTAGCCTATCGGGGCTGAATCTCATCATGGCACGCTGGCATTTTCCGGTGGCTGGCGCACAATACCGCGCATCCGCTTCCCGCAAGGAGGTCACCATGAGATTGACGACGATAGCGACCATGCCAGGGCGCTGGTTCCTTTGCCGGATGTTCCGAATCATCGCGTTCCTTTCCGCCTGTCTGCTGCTGGCTGTCGGGCCGGCCGCCGCACAGGATACCGATGCCATCCTGTCGGCCGTGGTCGGGGTGAAGATGCGCGCGCTGCCCGATGCAAGCTCCAACGCCACCCTGGGCCGCGAGCGTACCGGCAGCGGCGTCGTCATCGACGACCTCGGCCACATCCTCACGATTGGCTACATCGTCACCGATGCCGACTCCATCGAGATCACCACGAACGGCAGCGCACAGGATGGCATGCCGGACCGGCGCACCGTGCCCGCCACCCTGGTGGCTTACGACCATGCCACCGGTTTTGGCCTGCTGCATGCCGTCCTCCCGCTGGGCGTGAAGCCCATGCCGCTGGGTGATTCGGCGGCACTGGGCGAGCGCGAGCCGGTGATGGTGCTTCCAGCGGGTGGACGCGATTCGGCGATGCTCGCCTATGTGGTCTCCAAGCGCAGTTTTGCCGGTGGGTGGGAATACATGCTCGACTCGGCCATCTACACTTCCCCGCCAACGCTGCAATGGGCGGGCGCCGCGCTCATCGACCACGGCGGCAAGCTCGTGGGTATTGGTTCGCTGCTGGTGCGTGACAGCATGGAGGCGGGTTCGGCCCTTCCGGGCAACATGTTCGTGCCCACCGACGTGGTGAAACCCATCCTCGCCGACCTGATCGCCAAGGGGCACCGCAGCGGCCCGGTGCAGCCCTGGCTGGGCATGTCTACCGAGGAGTCGCAGGGACGCCTGTTCGTGACCCGCGTTTCGGCCGGAGGACCGGCCGAACGAGCGGGCATTCATGGCGGCGACATTGTCATTGGCGTGGGCAGCACGCCGGTGAGATCCCTGGAGCAGCTGTATCGCAGCGTGTGGGCGCTTGGCGCGGCCGGTGTCGAAGTGCCGCTGCGCCTGTTGCAGGGGGTCGACCTGCGCGAGGTGCGCGTGCGCTCGGTGGACCGGCAGGATTACATGAGTGCCAAGTCGGCGATGTAGAGTCGCGCGGGCAGCCGCTCCTGAAAATCGGAAGTGGCGCCAGACCATATAAACAGACGGCATGCGGGCATCCATGACCGTCGTCTGGAGGAGGGAGCAACATGCAAATTCGATTGTTGACTGCATTGCTGTCGACGGGAATTGCACTCGCGCTGTCGCATGGCGGTGACGTGCGTGCCCAGGCCAGCTGGCCCGAGAGGCCTGTACGCATCGTGGTCGGTTATCCACCTGCGGGCGGTGCTGACCTTACTGCGCGCACCGTTGCCGATGTGCTGACCAGACAGCTTGGCCAGCCCATCGTGATCGAGAACAAGCCGGGGGCCACCACGACCATCGCCGCCGAGACGGTGGCGCGCTCGGCGCCGGATGGCTACACCCTGTTCATTGCCCAGCCATTCAATTTCGGCATCGACAAGGTATTCATGAAGGGGCTGAACTATGACGGCGCACGTGACTTTGCGCCAGTGACCCAGTGGGTGTCCGCGCCACTGGTGCTGGTGGTCAACGACAAACTGGAGGCGAAGAGCGTGGCCCAGTTGATCGACCTGCTGAAGAAAAGCCCGGGCAAGTATTTCTACAGCACGGTGGGCAACGGCGGCGTGACGCACCTGGCCGGGGTCTATTTCAATGACGTCAACAAAACCGACATGGTGCAGGTGCCGTTCAAGGGAGGGGCCCAGGGCGCGCAGGCGCTGCTGACAGGTGAGGTGCAACTCTCCTTTGCTTCCGGGCCCACGGTGATGCCGATGGTGAATGCAGGCAAGCTGCGCGCCCTGGCGGTGACCTCCGAGAAGCGCTCGTCGGTGGTGCCGGGCGTTCCCAGCGTGGCCGAGAGCGGCGTGAAGGGCTTCGAGATCATTGTCAGCTTCGGCCTGGTCGGTCCGACCGGCATGCAGCCCGCAGTCATCAAGCGGCTGTTTGATGCCAGTGTGCATTCGCTGGCCGATCCCGGCGTGATTGACCGCCTGGCAAAACAGGCGATCGAAGCGGCGCCATCGGCCTCGCCCGAGGCTTACCGCGCCTGGCTGCTGCGCGAAGGCGAAAAGCAGGGCGCGCTGGCGCGGCAATCCGGCGCCACACTGGACTAGCCCGTGGCGGACAGAACCTACCTGCTGGTGCATGGTGCCTGGCATGGCGGCTGGTGCTGGGCGCGCGTTGCATCGCAGTTGCGCGCCGCGGGCCATCGCGTGTTCACGCCCACCCATACCGGGGTGGGCGAGCGCGCCCACCTGCTGACCGCCGGCATCAGCATGGACACCTTCGTTCAGGACCTGGTCAACGTCATCGAATTCGAAGAACTGCATGACTGCATCGTAGTGGGCCACAGCTATGGCGGCCGGTCGGTGGCGGGCCTGGCCGATTGCATGCCGGAGCGCATCCGCCGCCTCGTGTTCCTCGACGCCGGATTGCCGGAGCCGGGCAAGAGCTATCTCGATGCGTTGCCACCGGAGCGCCGCGCGGTGCGGCTCCGGCAGGCCGCTGAATCGCCGGGCGGCCTGAGCATTGCACCACCGCATGACATGGATTTTGGTGTGCTCGATCCGGCCGATGCGGCATGGGTGCGCAGCCACCTCACGCCGCAGCCGCTGGGCGCCTACGCCACGCCGGTCAGGCTGGACCATCCCATCGGCAACGGGCTGCCCTGCACCTACATCCGTTGCACCGAGCCCGCCTTTCCGACCACCGATCCAAGCGCACGCTATGCAAAGAGCCGCGCGGACTGGGATTACCTCGAGATCAGAACCGGCCACGACGCCATGGTGACGGCACCGCGCGAACTGAGCGAAATCCTGCTCAGGCTGTGATGGGGTGATCGCCCGGCAGGAAGTTATACTCCGGGCTCTTTCACTGCCCGTCCATCCCATGAGCAGCAGCAACGCACCGCAGGAAGCATCACCGTTCTCCGGCACCGCGCCCGTCCAGGAGCGCCATCGCTTCGATGTCGAGGCGCTCGCTGTCTATCTGTCAAAGCACATCGCGGGCTTCAGCGGCCCGCTCGAAGTCGAGCAGTTCCGCGGCGGACAATCCAATCCCACCTATCGCCTCACCGCAGGCGGGCGGCGCTTTGTGATGCGCGCCAAGCCGGGGCCGGTTGCAAAGCTGCTGCCCTCGGCACATGCCATCGATCGCGAGTACCGCGTCATGACGGCCCTTGCGAAGGCGGGCATCCCGGTGCCGCAGACGTTCTGCCTGTGCGAGGACGAATCGGTGATCGGCCGCGCCTTCATGGTGATGGATTGCGTGGAAGGGAGGATTTTCTGGCAGCAGGACCTGCCTGGCCTCGCCCCCGCAGAGCGAACCGCGCTCTACGACGAAATGAACCGCGTGCTGGCCGCGCTGCATGGCGTCAGCTACAAGGCCGTCGGCCTCGAGGACTACGGCCGGCCCGGCAATTATTTCGCGCGCCAGATCGGCCGCTGGTCGAAGCAGTACCGCGCCTCCGAGACCGAAAAGATCGACGCCATGGACAAGCTCATCGGCTGGCTGCCGGAGAACATTCCGGCCGACGATGAAACTTCCGTGGTGCACGGCGATTTCCGCCTCGACAACATGATCTTCCATCCCACCGAGCCGCGCGTGCTGGCGCTGCTGGATTGGGAGCTCTCGACGCTGGGCCATCCACTCGCCGACATTTCATACCAGTGCATGAGCTGGCACGTGCCGCCGGGCGTGTTCCGCGGCATCAAGGGGCTTGACCTCAGGGCGCTCGGCATTCCGTCGGAAGCAGAGTACGTCGCCGCCTACTGCCGGCGCACCGGCCGCGAGCGCATCGAGCACTGGGATTTCTATCTTGCCTACAACATGTTCCGCCTTGCTGCGATCCTGCAGGGCATCCGAAAGCGTGTGCTCGACGGCACCGCCTCGGGCGCGCAGGCGCACACCGTGGGCGAGCGCATCGGCCCGCTGACCGAGTGGGGCTGGGGCTTTGCGGAAAAAGTGATTGCCGCAAAGCGGGGCGATTCGTGAGCCTGTCCGAATCGAAGCCCTCTGTCGTCATCGCCGGAGTCGCGCATCCGGATGCGGCGCGGCGCGCCCTGCGTGCCGTTGCGGCCTTCGAGTTCCTGAAAGGCCTTGCAGCGCTCGCCGGGGTGATCGGCATCATTGACCTGATGCATCACGACGCGAGGCGCATTGCGATCGGGCTGATTGGTCATTTCGGATTGAACGCCGACTCGCGTTATCCGTCGCTGCTGCTGCATTACGCCGACCAGCTTCCGGGCGCAAATGTCAATATGCTCGCCATGCTCGCGGCCGGCTATATCAGCGTGCGCTGGATGGAAGCATTGGGGCTGTGGAACGATCAGGCCTGGGGCGAATGGCTTGGTGCGCTGTCGGGCGGCATCTACATCCCGTTCGAATTCATCCATCTTGAGCACGTCCCGACAATGATCAATGCCGGGGTGCTGCTGTTCAATGTGGCAATGGTCGCCTTTCTGGCCTGGCGTCTGTGGCGCAGGCGCAACCCCGGAACGACCTAGGGGGCGCGCCCCCCTGCAACGGCGTTCAGTCCTTCGGCATCGTGCTTGAAAACGCCGGGCGTTTCAGCAGCCGTTCGTTGTAGGCCTTGAGGTTCGGGAACAGGTTTCCCCACTCGTACTCCGGCAGGCGGAACGCGATATAGCCCAGCGCCATGCCGATCGCGATGTCCGCCGCGGTGAATCCCTTGCCGAAGCAGAATTCGCGATCGCCCAGTTCGCGTGCCGCAGTCTCGATGCCGCGCCGCACCTTGTTGAACTGCCGGTCCATCACTTCCTTGCTGAGTTTTGCATCCAGTTCGCGCCGCTTCTCGCCCATGAAGGCCACGCCCGCATCGCAGATGCCGTCGCCCAGCGACTCCCAGCGCTTCACTTCAACCCGGTCCATGCCCACCGGCGGGAACAGCATGGGCGAAGAGGAAAGCGTGTCGATGTATTCGACGATCACGCTGGAGTCGTAGATCGCCTTTTTGCCATCGACCACAATCACCGGAATCTTGCCCAGCGGGTTGTGTGGCACGACCGGATTTTCCTCGCCGGCGGCTGAAGCCTTGACGTGCTCGAAGGGAATGTTCTTCTCTGCGAACGCAATGCGCACCTTGCGGGTGAACGGGCTGGCGAAACCGCCGAGCAACTGGATCTGTGGCATGAATCCTTCTCCTGGACTGGAATGGTCTTGTCGTTGTGCGGCACCCGCCGATCGATGCCGGCGGTGTGGCTTCTAAAGATTATACTGCCGCATGCAGGCCGTCCTGCCATCGGCAGTGTTGCGGCATTAATATGATCAATATCAGTAAAATATCATTATTCAAAGCGTATTTTAATAAAAATTATTATCTGCACTAAATCCGGGGGAAGGCAATGGGGCTGGTTCCGTTCGATGACAGGCAGCGCGCAGAGATGGCCGCGAACCTGGCGCACTTTGCGGTTGCCACGGACGTGCATCCCGATGGGCGAACTGCGGCCGGCACCCTGAAACGCGCCGCCGTCTGCCTCATCGTTGCGGACGACGGCCGTGGCGGCGCATCGGTCATCCTCACCAAGCGCGCCCCGAAGCTGAAGGCGCACTCCGGGCAGTGGGCGATTCCCGGCGGGCGCATCGAAGCCGGCGAGACACCCATCGAGGCGGCGCTGCGCGAAGCGCACGAGGAAGTGAACCTCGAACTCTCGCCGGACGCCATCCTCGGCCGGCTGGACGATTACCCCACGCGCTCCGGCTATCTCATCACCCCGGTGGTGGCCTGGGCGCCCGAAGGCTCGGTGCTCACCGCAAACCCCGACGAGGTGGCGAGCATCCACTACATCGGCCTCGGCGAATTGCGCGACGGCGATCCCGAATTCTTCGCCATCCCCGAGAGCGAAAATCCCGTCATCCGCTATCCGCTCGGCGGCAAGTTCGTGCATGCCCCCACCGCCGCGGTGCTGTATCAGTTCGTGGAAGTGGCGCTGGAGGGCAGGGCGACGCGGGTGGCGCATCTGGAGCAGCCGGTCTGGGCTTGGCGGTAGGCGCCTCGCTTTGATCCATCACACGCGTTGATGGTGGCATCATGAAATACTATTTCCGGAACGGGAATCATTTGCATAGCCTTTAGGCTGGCATTCCATAATAACCAGACAGCGGATGCCCCCTTCAAGGAGGCCGCATGACGTACGACCTATTGATCAAGAACGGTCGCATCATCGACGGTTCGGGCATGCCGGCGTTCATGGGCGATGTGGGAATTCGCGACGGCAAGATCGTGCAGATCGGCAGGCTGCGCGGCGACGCGAAGCGCACGCTGGACGCCGAGGGACTGGTGGTGGCCCCGGGATTCATCGACTCGCATTGTCATTTCGACGCGCAGGTCACGTGGGATCCGCTGTGCACCTTTTCCTGCTATCACGGCGCAACCACGGTGATCATCGGCAACTGCTCGCTTGGGCTGGCCCCGGTGCGGCCCGGCACGGCGGAGCGCGTGGAGGAATTCCTCTCGTATGTCGAGGCGATTCCCATGGAGACGCTGAGGACGGTCGATGTGACCTGGGAGAGCCTGGGCGAATACATGGATGTCATCGACAAGCGCCTCGGGGTCAACGTCGGCACGCTGGTCGGTCACACCCCGGTGCGTCATTACGTGATGGGCAAGGAAAGCCAGGGCAGGGCCGCGACCCCCGCAGAGATCGAGGCCATGCGTGGCCTGGTGCGGGAAGGCATGCAGGCCGGCGCGCTGGGACTGTCGTTCTCCATGAGCACAGGACACTATGACTCCCAGGGCGTGATGATTCCGTCCCCGTGGGCCAGCGAAGAAGAAGTTTTTGCACTGAGCGACGTGCTGGCCGAACTCGGGACCGGCATCGTTCAGGCGGGGGCGGCTCATTACATCGAGGAAAAGAACCGCCTGATGAGCCGCCTTGCCGAGAAGACCGGTAGGCCCGTGATCTATATCCAGCTCGCGCAAACCGTCAAGAAGCCCGAGGCTTGGAGGGAGCATCTGGCGCTGGTCGAGGAAAACATGAAGGCCGGCATCCGCGCCTATCCCACCTGCAGCCCGATGATGCTGACGTCGCGCTTCACCATGCACAATACCCAGATGTTCCGTGGGGTTCCGACCTGGCATCCCCTGCTGATTGCCTCCGACGAGGAGAAGCTGCGCGCCTATGCGGATCCTGAGATCCGCAAAAAACTGCACCGCGAAGTCGTTGAGTGGGTGGCCGAGATCAAGGGCAACCAGATCCTCGGCAAGAACTGGCCCGACGCCGTGTGGGTGGAGACAGTCGTCCTGCCCGAAAACAAGGCCTTCGAGGGCAAGACCATCCGGGAGATGGCCGCCATGCAGGGCAAGGGCATCATCGACGCCTTCCTCGATCTGGTTGTGGAAGAAAAACTCGACACCACCTTCCTGCAGGGCATCCGTGGTTTCGACAAGGAGGCCATGACTCAGATTCTCAACTATCCGAATGCGTACATCGGTTTGTCCGACGGCGGCGCGCATGTGCAGTTCAGAGGCGGATATGGCTACAGCAGCAAACTGCTGGGCTATTGGGTGCGGGAGCAGAAGATCATGTCCCTGGAGCATGCGGTCAAGAAACTCACCTTTGACCTGGCCTCCGGATTCGGAATCTACGACCGCGGCTTGTTGCAACCCGGACTGGCTGCCGACATCGTGATCTTCGATCCCGACACGATCAAATCCCTGCCCGAGGAAAAGGTCTATGACCTGCCGGGTGGCGCGTGGCGCATGCAGGAGCTTGCGGCCGGCGTGCGCTGCACCATTGTCAATGGCGAAGTGCTGATCGAGAACGGCAAGCATACCGGCGCCCTGCCGGGGCGTGTGATCAGGAACGCGATGTACCAATAGCCGCGCGGAGAGCGCCCGCCGGACTGTGCGCGCTCGCATTGCGAGACTGCAGGGCGTATTGAACCAACAGCAGGAAAGGAGACTGCGATGCGGACCATGCTCAACGCAAAAAACGCCCTTGGCGCGCTGGCAATGTCGCTGGCGTTTTCGCTGGAATTGTCGATGTCAGGCGCGGCATTTGCGCAAGGTGCGGACGTCTATCCCTCGCGTCCGGTCACCATCATCGTGCCGGTTGCGCCGGGTGCGGCGACTGAGACCGAAGGGCGCATGTGGTCCGCAAAACTCGGTGAGGCAATCGGCCAGCAGTTCGTCATGGACTTCAAGCCCGGCGGATCGGGCACGCTGGCACTCACCTACACTGCGCGCCAGAAGCCCGATGGCTACACGCTGGCCTATGTGACTTCCACCTATCCGATCCTGCCGCTCCTGTTCACGGACCTGCCGATCGACCTGATCAGGGGGCTGGAGCAGGTGTCGCTGCTGAGCAAGCGCGGCGGCCTGCTGGTGGTGGCCAACAATCTGCCGGTGAGAAACGTCCAGGAATACATTGCCTATGCCAGGGCCGACCCGGGAAAGATCAACTTCGCCACCTCGGGCAACGGCACCATCCTGCACCTCATGGGGTTGTGGCTGCAGAGTGCGACGAATACGAAGGTCACCTTCATCCATTACAAGGCGGCTGGCGCAGGCTATCCGGACCTGATGGCGGGGCGCGTGGACATGATGCCGGTCACCTTCAGCGGCGGTTACCCCACCATGGTCAAGCCCGGCAAGGTGCGCGCCATTGGCACCGCCACCCTGCAGCGCAGTGCGGCCATTCCGGACATGCCAACCGTTGCCGAACAGGGCGTGCCCGACTACGAGTATCCGAGCTGGCTGGGCCTGGTCGCACCGCTCAAGACGCCCGCCACAGTGTTCGCGCGGCTGAATGTCGAGATCGCAAAGATTGCCAAACAGCCCGACATGCAGCAGAAACTGGGCGATGACACCATCCTGATCGGCAGCTCACCCGAGCAGTTCCGCCGCGTGGTCGAGACCGAGACCGGGCGCTGGCGCAGGCTGGTGCAGGAGAACAACATCAAGTTCGACGACCCGAACTGAATCTCGAACTCTCGCCCGACACCATTCTTGGTCGCCTGGACGCCCGAAGACTCGGTGCTCACCGCCAATTCCGAATTCTTCGCCATCACCGAGAGCGAAACCCCCGTCATCCGCTACCCGCCGGGCGGCAAGTTCGTGCACGCGCCCACCGCAGCGGTGCTGTACCAGTTCGTGGAAGTGGCGCTGGAGGGCAGGGCGACGCGGGTCGCCTATCTGGGGCAGCCGGTGTGGGCGTGGCGGTAGGCGCCTTTCAAATCAAATAGTTTCCGTGCTGGCGCATACGCGCTGTCGCATCTTCGACATTGAACGGTAATTAATTTGGCCCTTATCGCTTGAAAAGCGATATTCGACTTTGCGCCAAATGCATAAAGTAATGCAGACGATCCGGCGATCTATCGACGATCTTTTAAGGGTGTCTGCATGAGACTCGCGTTATTCCGCGTTTCCAAACAATGCCAATTTGCGCTCCTCTTTCTCGGTATCGCTGCTGTTGCAGGATGCTTTCGCGAGAAGGATCGTCTGGATGCTCAAGTCAGGGAATTGTGCGCCAAGGATGGGGGGATGAAGGTTTATGAACATCTAAGCCGCTCAGTAGTCCAGCTCAATGAGTCCGGTCATATCAGAGTTCCATTTAAAGAGGATGTGAGGCCAATAGACGATTACTTCTACGATTGGAATACAACGTATTACCAAAAAGGCAATCCTTCAATGCGTCGGTCCAACGTGAAGTTGACCCGAAGAATTGA
>CAIYPG010000113.1 GCA_903928055.1 uncultured beta proteobacterium
GAGGAAGATTGCCCTCCAGAAAACTATATGCCGGCAAGTGGCCTTATATGTATGTAGGTAGTTGCATATGCAGGTGTATGGTTTTAGGCTTTCTCGACATTACATCTATCACTAGTTAGGCAGCTTACAAATATTGATGCCCGAGATCTGTGCTGCGGTACCCAATGAATTTCGATCCGAAGATATTGATATCGAGCCGGTCAGTTCAGCTCAGTCGGTACAACTGCGCAGCGCGCACAGTACCAAAGCGACGTAGCCGCAATCTTTAGCACTCCACGTGGCCAACAGCTTTGGCCTGCTTGATGAATTTGTAGCCACTCGGCGAGTGAGTCCGGGGTTGATTTCTTGGCTCCATGTGCATATTCGGCGGCTCTGGCGTCAACTGATCGCCCGCTCCGTGTCCTGAATGCGGAGGTGCCTGCCGGCAGATTGCCTGCCTATTCTTCCGCGGCCGTGATGCCGTTGTCCTTCACGACCTTTTTCCAGCGCGCGATTTCGGTGACGACGTGCCTGCGGAAGTCCGGGGCCGAGCTGCCCACCATGATGGTGCCGTCTTCCTTGAACTTGTCGATGATGTCGGGCATTTTCGCGATCTTGCCGAATTCCGCGGCGAGCTTGTTGACGATCGCAGGCGGAACCGCCGCCGTGGTGAAGATGCCCTCCCAGGCCGAATAGTCGAAACCGGGGATGCCCTGCTCGGCCACCGTTTTCAGGTCCGGCATCAGCGCCGAACGCTCGCCGCTGATGGTGACAATGGCGCGCATCTTTCCGGACTTGATGAAGGGCAGTGCATTGAAGATGCTGGCCGGTGACACGTCAATGCGGCCCGCCACCTGGTCGGTAAACATCGGCGCGGCGCCCTTGTAGTGGATGAAAGTCACCTCGGTGTTCGTCGCGCCATGCAGCCAGGCGCCGGCGATGTGGTAACTGCCGCCCATGCCGCTGGTGCCGAAATTGAGTTTGCCCGGGTTTGCCTTCGCGTAGGCAATATACTCGGCAAAATTGGTGATCGGCAGCGAAGGACGCACCATCAGGATCGCAGGCCGTTTCAGCGTGAGCGACACTGGCGCCAGGTCCTTGATCGGATCATAGGGCAGGTCCTTGTAGGTTGCCGCCGCGATCGTGTAGCTGGCCGATGTGATGAGCAGCGTATATCCGTCCGGCGTCGCCCTGGCGACGTAGTTTGTGCCCACGGTCGCGCCCGCCCCGGGCTTGAAGTCGAGGATGAATGGCCGGCCCAGGGACTCGGTGAGTTTTTGCGAATACAGGCGCGCCCCCTTGTCGGTGGTACCGCCTGGCACGAAGGGACTGATGAAGGTCACCGGTTTTGACGGATAACTGGCGGCGGCATCCTGCGCGAACACGGGAGCGCAGAGCAGCAGGCTGATCGTGGAAACCATGGCCGCAGCGACCGGTATTGCAAAACGGTTGAATGTCATGCCCCTCTCCTCAATTGATTGGCCGGAATCCGCCGGCTTGTTCCTGGACTTTCCATCCCAGCCATTCACACAGGCCGCGGCCCATGATCCAGTCGAGATCGTCTGAAGTCAGCCAGTTCATTTCTTCGGTGAACATCGTCACGCATTCGCGATAAGGCCCGTGCAGGCGGCTCAGGTCACTGCCCCAGAACATGCGCTTCGGGCCGAACGCATCGTACACACGCCGCAAATAGGGATGCAGGCTCCGATACGGATAACCGTCGGAGGCATAGCCGGGCATGGAACTGACCTTGACGGCGACGTTGCCGTTGTCTGCAATAGCCAGCAGGCGGTCCAGGTTTGCAAAGGCCTCCGCGCCCTTCTGCGTGTCGTTGACGATGCCCAGGTGATCAACGGCGATGCGCAGGTCCGGATGGCGCTTGGCCACCGTTGCCACACTGTGCGCGTCGGCCTGCATCACGGAGGCAAACACCCTCACTCCTGCACGCTCGGCTTCTGCCCAGAACCATTCCACGTCGGGATCAGTGGGAAGTTTTTTCAACTCGGACTTGAAATTGATGCGCACCCCGAACATGCCCGGCTGATCGCGCCAGTGGGCAAGCCTGCCGCGCGCGGCGGGATCTTCCAGCTCCAGCCGGCCCATGATGGCGAAACGATCGGGGTGACTGCGCACCGCGGCAATCGCCAGATCATTGCGCCCACCTTCGATGCTGGGAGGAACGATGACGACGCGATCGACGCCTGCGGCATCCATTTCGCACAACACTTCGTCCGCGCCCAGCGGTACAGGCCGCTGCGCCTTACGGCCCGGCTTCCACGGGCGCTCCGGCGTGTTGGGTCCCCAGATATGGACCTGCGAGTCGGCGATCAGCATGTTCTCCTCCACAGTCGAGACGCAGATCATTTTTATGTCGCTGTTATATCATACGGTTGAAGCAATAATGCGGCGCGACACCTCATCGGAAAGCTCGATGAGCCATGACTTCGACTGACGCGCCGGCCCGCTCTTCTGACACGCAATGGTTTCACACGGAACCGCGGCTTCTCCACAATGAACTCAAAGGGAGACGAGATGAGAACTCTTACGTCAATGATGAGCTGCCTGCTGCTGACTGGCTTCATCGCTGCGCCCGCGGTCCATGCCCAGGAGTTTCCGTCCAGGCTGGTAAGGATATTGGCCACTGAAGCCGGTGGCGGTGGCGACACCGTGGCCCGCATCATGGCGCCGGATCTGAGCTATACGTGGGGACGGCCGGTGGTCATTGAAAACAAGAATGTCCAGCTGGGTTACATGGAGGTCGCCAAATCTTCCCCGGACGGGCATACGCTGGTGATCAGCAGCAGCGGACTCTGGCTGTTGCCCCTGTTTCGGAATGACACGCCCTGGGATGCGCTGCGGGATTTTTCGCCCATCGTCCAGGCCGTGCAGCAACCGGCCATTCTTGCCGTCAATTCGACGCTGCCGGTGCAATCCATCAAGGAGCTGATCGCCCTTGCCAAGGCCAGGCCCGGCGAACTCAACTACTCGGCCGGCGTGATCGGCGGAGCCCAGCACCTCGCCACCGAATTGTTTCTTTCCATGGCAGGCATCAAGGTCACCGCTGTCTACTACAAGGGCACGGCACCAGCGATCAATGCCGTTCTCGGCGACCAGGCACAAATGGTGGTCTCCAATGCGCCGTCCATCCTCCCCCATATCAAGTCCGGAAGACTGCGCGCGCTGGGCCTGACTACATCACAGCCATCGGTGCTGGTGCCCGGCGTTCCGACAATCAGCGCGGCCGGCCTGCCGGGGTATGAGGCAGACGTCATTCTGGCGATGTTCGGGCCCAGTGGAATTCCACCCGCCCTGGTCAATCGCCTGAATCAGGACATGGCGCGCACCCTGAACAAACCGGAAGTGAAGGACCGGCTGCTCACTGTTGGCGCTGAAGTGTCGGCGGGTTCCCCGCAACAACTGCAGAATGCGGTCAAGCTGGAAATCAGCAAGTGGGGAAAAGTCATCAAGGACGCGGGAATACGCCTCGAATAGTCAAGAGAGCACCGATCAAGTCCGGAACATGAGAACGCCCCATCTGAAGCGGGGGATTTTCAAGGAGGCCAGCCCCCTTGATCACTATTTCCCTAGCTGATCTTGGCGTACTCGAGCAACTCGGGCGTCAACTGATCGATTGACGTGCAGCCGCACAATGCCATCGTGCGGCCGATCTCTTCCTGGAAAATCTGTATCGCGCGGGCGGCGCCATCGTAGCCCGCCACCGCCGTTCCGTAGAGCGTGCTGCGCCCCACCAGCACCGTATCCGCACCCAGCGCCATGGCCTTCACCACATCGGTGCCGCGCCGGAAGCCGCTGTCCACGATCACCGTCGTTTTATGTCCCACCGCCTTGACGATCGCGGGCAGCGCATCGATCGGCGCCATCGTCGCGTCGAGGCAGCGGCCGCCGTGGTTCGACACCACCACGCCATCGGCACCATTGGCGATCGCCAGTTCCGCGTCTTCCGGATGCAGCACGCCCTTGGCGAGCAGCTTGCCCGGCCAGTTGTCACGCAGCATCTTCAGGTCATCCCAGGTGAGCGAGTCGTTGCGCCGCCCGGCCTGGCCGAAACCGCCGCCCAGCTGCTTCCTCAGGGATTCCGGATAGTTCTCGTGCCTGGGCATGCCGCCGGTGGCGATGTACCGTCCCAGCGTGCCGAACAGCCAGCGCGGGTGGGTGAGCACGTCGAGCGTGTTGCGGCTGTTGTAAGTGAAGGGAACGGAAAAACCGTTGCGATGGTTATACTCGCGATTGCCCGACACGGCAGTATCCACCGTCACCAGCAATGCCTCAAAGCCGGCGTTCTCTGCGCGCTTCACCAGTTCCAGCGACAGCTTGCGATCCTGGAACATGTAGAGCTGCATCCACAGCGTGCCGCCCACCTCGGTGGCAATCTTTTCCATGCTGGTGATGGAGCCGGTGGCGAGCGTGAACGGAATGCCGGCGGCCTTGGCCGCGCGCGCCAGTTCCAGTTCGCCCTGGTACCACATCATGCCGGCGGCGCCCGTCGGAGCGATGGCGATGGGCAGCTTGTGCTGCTTGCCGAACACCGTCGTCGCCAGATTGCGGCCCGACACGTCGCGCAGCACGCGCGGCTTGAGCTTGATGCGCTCGAAAGCTTCGCGGTTGTTGCGCAGCGCCACCTCGTCCTCGGTGCCACGGTCCACGAACTCGAACAGCCATTTCGGCAGGCGTGCCTTCGCCTTGTCACGCAGGTCAAAGATGTTGTATGCGTCGTCGATGCGGGCCATGGTGTCTCCTCCTCGTTGCCTCGTTGTTTTTCGCCATTATGCGGGTAGCAGGGCCCAACGTACAGGACCACAAGGCAATCGACCCATCGACCCATCGACGATCAGGCCGCGATTGCAGTACCCTTGAGCCACAACGATAAAAGGAGAACACACATGCAGCCGCTGTCCGGAATCCGGGTCATTGATGTCAGCCGCGTCGTCGCGGGCCCTTTCTGCACCTTCCAGCTCGCCCTGCAGGGCGCTGACGTGATCAAGATCGAGATGCCGGGCAAGGGCGACCCGGTGCGCTGGAGCCCGGCCGGCAGTGATACGCATTACCGCACCCGCGGCATGGCCACGAATTACATGCCGCAGAATTCCAACAAGCGTTCCCTGACGCTCAACCTGAAGAACGAAGAAGGCAAGGCGGTGTTCCGCGAAATGGTGAAGACCGCCGACGTGGTGATGGAAAACTTCCGCGCCGGCTACATGAAGGAACTGGGCCTCGATTACGACGAACTGCGCAAGATCAACCCGAAGCTGATTTTCTGTTCGCTCACCGCGTACGGCCAGAACGCCCCCAAGGGCCATCACACCGCCTACGACGGCATCGTGCAGGCGGCCTCAGGTATGATGAGCGTGACCGGCACCAAGGTCACCGGGCCGCTCAAGGTCGGGCCGGTGATCCTCGACTACGCCTCGGGCCTTGCCGCCGCCTACGCCATCACACTGTCGCTGCTGCGCCGCGACAAGACCGGTGAGGGCCAGTACATCGACGTCTCCATGCTGGACACCGCCCTCACCTTCATGAGCGCGCTTATCGTGGACTACAAGGCCACCGGCAACGTGCCCGGCCTCCGTGGCAATGTGCCGGCGAGCGGCGTGCCCACCTCAGGCTACTATCACTGCGCCGACGAACGCATGATCGTGGTCGGCGCCAATGAGGAGCACCAGGCGGTGAAACTGTTCGAGGTGCTCGGCCAGGCCCACCTGCTTGCAGACCCGCGCTTCACCGGCATGGAAGAGCGCCTCGCGAACGGCCCGGCACTCGCTGCCATCTTCGCTGCCATCTTCAAGACCCGGACCTCGGTCGAGTGGGAACAGATACTGAACGACGCCCGCGTGCCCTGTTCATTGGTGCGCTCCATCGACGAGATCCTCGCGCATCCGCAGGTCGCGGCACGCCAGCAACTGCACACCTTCAAGGACTTGAAGAGCACCGAGAGTGACGTCACGGTGCTGAACGCGCCGTTCAAGTTCGCGAAGGACGGCCCGCAGTTGAAGTCTCCGCCGCCGACGGTGGGGGAACATACCGAGGCGGTGCTCGGGGAATTTGGCTATGACAAGGACCAGATTGCGGGACTGAGGAAGCGCGGAGTCGTCTGACGTTCGAGGCTCTCGCCGTACGGTCGATGCCTTGCGATAGGATTCGCGCAAGGTCGTGCAGGTTCCGGACATGCTCAGGAGTGCATCAGGATGGAGCTGAAGCTTGAAGGGAAGACCGCGCTGGTCACCGGCGCCAGCAGCCAGGGCATCGGCCGCGCGATCGCGAAAGGGCTGGCGGCCGAGGGCGTGCAACTGTGCATTGCTGCAAGGAGGCGGGAACTGCTCGAACAACTCGCCGACGAGATCGGCGCATCTGGAGGCAGGCGGCCCGTGGTCATCGCCGCGGACTTGCTGCAGGCGGATGGGCCGGCGAAGCTCGCCGAGGAAACGCTCGCACGACTGGGCAGCATCGGCATACTGGTGAACTCCGCGGGGTTCGGCCTGGGGCGCTACGGCCTCAACGCGCCGGAGGAACAATGGGAACGCGAGTTCGCCCTCATTTTCGCGAACATTCGCAAGCTCAGCCTGGCCGTCGTTCCCGACATGATCAAACATCAGTGGGGGCGCATCATCAGCATTACCGGGCACTCGGAGACGCGATATCTGAACGGGGCCACCGCCTCGAAGGCGGCCGTGCATGGATTTTCCAAGGGCTTGTCCTGCGAGGTCGGCAAACACGGCATCACTGTCAACTGCATCGCGCCCGGCAAGATCCTGAGCGAACAGGTGCTGCGCAAGTACGACGAGCATAAACGCAAGGAAATCGCCGAAGAAGAGATACCGGTTGGCCGCTTCGGAGAACCCGAGGAACTTGCGCGGCTCGCCGTTTTTCTCTCCTCTCCGCTGGCAAGCTACATCACTGGCACGGTGATTCCTGTCGATGGTGGCCTGCGGCGCTACGCTTTTTGATTGGATGGCATTGCACAAGTCCGGGGACTAACCCTGGCGCACTTCCTACCAGACGCTTTCAAGATGAAAAAGGAGACGGTCATGCAGCCGATGTTCGCAAGGAGTGCAGCCAACACATGCAAGAACCGAAGTATCCGCCTGCTGTGCGCGGCCATGATGGCATTGGGCACGATGCCCGCGAGTGCCCAGACCGCTGCCGGTTATCCCAGCAAGCCGGTACGCGTCATCACCCCTTACCCCGCCGGCGGCAGCGCATCAGTCATTGCACGCACCTTTGCCGAAAGCTACGCCAGGGACTTCGGGCATCCGTTCCTTGTCGACAACCGGCCTGGCGCCAGCTCGATCATCGGCACGCAAGCCGTGGCGCGCGCGGCGCCCGACGGGCACACACTGCTCGTCATATCAAACACGCTCGCGGTCATTCACTGGACGATACCCGACCGCCCCTATGACACGCTGAAAGACCTTGTCGGCGTCTCCACGCTCGTGCGCAATGACCACATGATCGCCGTCAACCCGTCCTTCCCCGCCGGCAATCTGAGGGAAATGATTGCCTATTTGAAGAAAAATCCCGGCAAGGTGAATGCCTACACAACTGCGCAGGGCTCCATCAACCATCTCGAGAACCTGCAGTTCATGCAGGCCACCGGCACCAATTACACGGTGGTGCCCTACAAGGGCGGTGGCGCAGGGCTGACCGACCTGGTATCAGGCACGATCCAGATGGCCATCAACACCCCGAATCTTTTCGCCTCTTTCATCAAGAGCGGCAAGCTGAAGGGCATTGCCCTCTCGGGTGAGCGACGCAATCCTGTTCTCCCTGAAGTACCGACCTTTGCTGAAGCCGGCCTGAAGGACTTCTCGATCGGCACCTGGTATTCGTTGTTTGCGCCGGGCGCGACCCCCAGGGACATCGTCGATAAATTGAATGCCGCCACTGCCAGGGCGCAGGCCTCCAAAGATGTCCAGGACATCCTTGCCAAACAGGCCATCGACCCTTTCCCCAGCACTGTCGCCGCCACCAATGCGCTGATGCGAGTGGAACTGGACATGTGGGGCAAGGTGGTCAAGGAATTCGACGTCAAGCCCGAAGCGGACTAGCGCGCAAACCCGGCGTTTTTCTACGGCCATGGAAGCGTCCATTGCCATCGGCACGAAGGAAGACTGAGGAAACACGGGGAGATCTGACGTTCAAATCCCCGGAAGGGGACTCCGATACGAGTCAGCCATTTCCGTTGCTGCAGCCGGCCCTTGTCCTATTCCGCAACAATTTTCGCTTCAACAATGACCTTGCTCCAGCGTTCAAAATCACTGGCTATCTGCCGGCTGACGAATTCGGGAGTGCTTGCGGCAGGCTCCGCTCCCTGGCTGGTCAGGGCCCTGATGACCTGCGGATCCGCCAGCGCGCGACGAATGACGGTATTCAACTGGGTAATGATGGGTGCCGGCGTCTTGTTCTGCGTGAACAAGGCAAACCACGTCGAAACCTCATAGCCGGGATAGCCGGATTCGGCGACGGTCGGAACATCCGGGGCAACTGGAGACCGGGTTGCCGTGCCCACCGCCAGTGCCACCAGCTTTCCCGAATTGATGTATTGCACCACTGTCGCCATGCTGGTCAGCGTGAGTTGCACGCGATTCGCCAGCAGATCCTGCATCAATGGCGCCGCGCCCTTGTAGGCAATGTGCACCATGTCGATTTTTGCCATCGACTTCAGCAACTCCATGCCCAGCTGATTGGGTGTTCCGACGCCTCCCGAGCCGAAATTCAGCTGCCCGGGTTTCGACCTGGCCAGCTTCACCAGGTCGGCAATGGTCTTCACGTTCAGTGCCGGATTGGCCACGATGATCTGCGTGCTGTTGACCAGCAGGCTGATCGGTGCGATGTCGTGGATGGGATCGTAGGGAATCTTGTCCCCGTACAGTGCCTTGGCAATTGACGTATGGCTGGGAGAAGAAAGCAGCAACGTGTAACCATCCGGAGCAGAACGAATGGCCAGCTGCGTACCCAGAACACCATTGGCGCTGGGCTGATTATCGATGAGGACCGACTGCCCCAGTATCTCGCCCATCTTTGCGCCGACCGTGCGCGCCACGAGGTCCGTCGGTCCGGCAGGTGGAAAGTTGACGATGACCTTGATGGGCCTGGACGGATAGCCTTGCGCAGCCGCAAGCGGGACAACAAGCATTCCAAAGGCAATGGCCGCAACTTTGCACAAGCTGTGATTGGTCAACATCAATTGATCCTCCCGCTTTGCATTGGCTGACAGAATCGAACTAAGCCGCTCTGATCCGAGGCACCACCAGGTGAGGATCCTTGCGACAGCCTTTGGCGCCGTCGCCCGCGCGGGAACTACGCCGTCGTTCCCGCCGCGTGTCCTTCAGAAACAGCAAAGTGCGTGGGACGTGCCGCCTTGCAGTCGCCCACCAGCTTCACCTCAATACCGGCCGCCTTGAGCGGCGCGAGCAATTCGAGGTTGGACCGGCGCGGCGTGGCATAGGCCAGGAAATCCACATCGGGGATGGTGCCACCCTCCCCGCCATAGATGTGCACGTATTCAAGGCATGACTCGTCCTCCATGCGTGCCGTCCAGCGCGGTTCGACCAGGCACAGGTAACGGATTCCCTTCTGATAGAAGCGCCGCAGGATGCTCTGGCGCGTCACCAGCGCAGTGTCCTCGGCGATGCGCTCGCGCGAGGTGAGTACCACCACCGTGTCGAACAGGGTCTGCAGCAGTTCGGCACAGGCATAGGTTCCTTCGGTCTGGTCCATGTCATGGATCACCGCTGTGCGGCCCTGGCGCTGCGTGCGGCCGATGAGCGGTCGGATGGCCTCGCGCAGGTCGCCCACCACGCGCTGGCCGCGCAGCTCCGCCGGCAGCCAGTCCGGCCACACCATGGTGGCGCCCGTGGCAAGGACCACGGTATCGGGCTTGCAGGCGAGGATCGCGCCGGCATCGGCCCGCATGCCGAATTCAAAATGCGCGCCAAACTGCTGTGCCTTCGCAAACTGGTAGTCGGGAATGCTGGCAATGGATTCGCTGGACGGCAGCAGGCTGTGCAGGCGCGCCTTGCCGCCGGCTTCGGCCGAGCTGCCGAACACCGTCACCTCATGGCCGCGCGCCGCCGCGGTCCAGGCCGCTTCGAGTCCGGCCACACCGGCACCAACCACGACGACACGCTTCCTGTGCATCGCGCGCAGCGGCACGAAATCCAGCTCGTCGGGCTGGCCGATGCGCGGATTGTTGTCGCACACCAGCACATGGTTGCCCACTGAATTTTCCCAGCAGGAATTGTGGTTGAGGCAGTAGCGGATGTCGCGCGCCCGTCCCGATTGCGCCTTCAGCGGCCATGCCGGATCGGCGAGCAGCGTCCGTCCCAGCGCGACCAGTGCCAGCGTGCCGTCGGCGAGGATGCCTTCGGCTTCGGCCGGATCGGTGATGCGCCCCAGCGCCATCACCGGCACGCCCGGCGTGGCGCGGGCCAGCTCGCGGATCAACGGCACATAGGGCATGCGCGGATAACTGTCATTGGGGATGTGCATCTCAAGGTTCACGGAATGGCCGCCCTGCGCGTAGCAGAGGTAATCCACCTTGACGCGGCCCACCAGGTTCGCGGCGATCTGTGCAGCCATGGCGGGATCGATGCTGCCCGGCTGGCCGTCGTTGCCTGGCAGTTTCACGCCGATGATGAAGTCGCTGCCGGTGGCAGCGCGCACCGCCTGGCACAGTTCGGCGAGGAAGCGCACGCGGTTCTCGAGACTGCCGCCATAGTCATCCTCGCGGCGGTTGGAGTGCGGCGACAGGAACTGGTGGAACAGGTGTCCGTGGCCGGCCGAGAATTCACCTCCGGAAAAACCCCAGCGATAGATGCGCGCCGCACCCTCGGCAGTGCGCGCGACGAAATCGCGGATTTCCGCCACGCTCATCACATGCGGCATGCTCCATGACAGGTCGTCCGGGAACGGCGACGGCCCGAGCGCGGCATAGTGGCGTCCCGGAATGTGGCGCGCACGGCCCGGATCCTGCAACTGGCCAAGCAGCCGGCAATCCTGCCCCTCAACCGCCTCCACCCAGCGCTTGGCGAAATCGGCCTGGGACTCGTCGTAGATGCGCAGTCGCGACGGAACCTGCCGCTGCAGGATGCGCAGCGGCTCGGTGACGATCATGGCCGCCCCACCCCTGGCACGATTGCCCAGGTAGTTCACATGCCGGTCGTACGTGGACGGATCATCCGACAGGTGGGTATTGATCGCGGCGTGGACGATGCGATTGCGCAACCGCCTTCCCGCCAGCTCGATCGGCTGGAACAGGTGCGGATAGGGATTGTCTTCTTTCACCACGGACTCACTTGTCCAACATTACTCGTCCAGCTTGATGTCGAGGTCCTTGATGAGTTTGGCGAACTTCTGCACCTCGCTCTTCATGAACGCCGTGAACTCGGGCTGCGTCATCAGTCGTCCCTCGCCGCCCAGCGAGCGCAGCCGCTCGATCATGGCCGGCTCAGCCAGGGCCGCCTTCAGCGCGGCATGCACGCGGGCTACTGCCGACGCGGGCGCCCCGCCTGTGAGATACAGGCCGTACCAGCTGCCGGTTTCGACGTTCACGCCCTGCTCGAAGCTGGTGGGCACTTCAGGCAATTGCGGCGAGCGCTGCCGGCTCATCACCGCGACCGAGCGGAACTGCCCGCCCTTGACCGCTGCGATGACCGCGGACGTGCCGATGATGATGTAGTCGAACTGTCCGCCCGCGAGATCCTGCAGCGCGGGCGCCGCGCCGCGATACGGCACGTGAAGGCCGCGGATGCCGGCGCCCTGGTTGAACAGTTCAGCCGACATGTGCGCGGCACTGCCCACGCCCACACTGCCGAACTTGATCTGTCCCGGATTGTCCCTGCCGTACTTCACCACGTCCTGCAGCGAGTTGAACGGCCCGTTGCGCCGCACCACCATGGCCTGGGCGCTGGAATACACCATGGACACCGGCGCCAGGTCCTTGAACAGGTCGTAGGGCAGCTTGCGCCCGCTGGCGGCATTGACGATGGCCGCATCGCCGCTCAGGAGCAGCGTGTAGCCGTCGGGCGAGGCATGCGCCGCCTCATTGACGCCGATCACCGTGCCGCCACCATCGCGATTGATCACCAGCACCGACTGGCCAAGTTGTTTTCCCAGGGGCTCGCTCAGCGAGCGCGCCAGGATGTCCGCGGCACCGCCCGGAGAAAACGGTACGATCATGCGCATGGGGCGGGAGGGATAGGCCTGCGCCTGCACTCCCGTCGAAACCAAAGTGGCAATCAGGGATGTGCACAGCAGGACAGACACGGACAGCGCACGCACTGTCCTTTCGAGACGAGCCTGGCGTTGCATGTTCTCCTCCTTGGAGACGCGTTTTCAGAAGGGCCACCGTCCATTGCGGTTGTCCATTGCAGCGGCCTCGGGAATCAGCATACACCAGCGGGCGGCCGTCGGATTACGCTGCTTTGGGGTTCAACGCCTCATACACCCGTACCGCCACATAGGCGTCATTCGCCGCATACAGCACCTGCCGTTCGGTCAGCACCCGGTTCGCCCAGTTCGAGGTGCTGGTCTTCTTGGATTTGATGAAACGCCTCTTGAACATCATGGCCACCGCCTGGCGCGCGCCGATGGTCTTGCGATAGCCCAGGGCGCTGAACGCCGAACTCAGGTCAACGATGCCACGCGGCTGTATCGCGAAGCGGCGGCTCATGTTTGTCATGTCACCGCCCAGGCCGAAGCCGACCTTCTTCACGTCTTCCGATTCGAGGATGGCCATCAGCGTGCGATAGCTTTCCTCGACATGCACTTGGAAGATGTATGCCTTGTGCAGCGTGGCGAACTGCACGACATGCGGGCCGGTTGATTCCTCTCCGACGCGAAAGGTCGGCTTGGATTCGGTATCAAAGCCCACCACGCCCGCGGCCTTGAGGTCGGCGAAGGCCTGTCCGGCCTGTTGTGCGGTGGCGACGACGATCACGTCATTGATGCCGAGGACATCGAATGTATCAAGGAGGTTGATTTCCTCCTTGGTTGGCAGTGGAATCGCCGGATCGACGGTGGTCATGCGCCCTCCCGTGTCGCAGGCTCACGTGGCCAGGCAATGCGGCAGCCGCCGACCATCATCAGGCCGTTCAGCCAGAACATCACGGCCAGTCCGGCTGCGGTGGCAATGCCGCCGAATACCAGCGGACTCACCATGTTCGTCAGGTGGTTCGTGGTGATCTTCAGCCCGATCGCCTCGCCGGAGCGGCCCGGCGGCGCGAGATGGAAGGTGCGTATCGTCACCACCGGCTGCCCCGCGCCCATGCCGATGCCGAACGTAAAGGCCAGCAGCCCCAGCACTGCAGCGTTCTCGAAGAAGGGCGTGAGAATCAGGCCTGCGGCGCCGAAACAGAATGACAGCGCGAGCACCTTTTCTTCCTTCAACAGGGCAATCATGCGCGGCAGCAGCGCGCGGATGGCAAACGCCGCCATGGCATTCAGCGCGGCCACGATGCCGATCACCGAGGCCGACAGGCCGATGGAATGGCCGTATACCGGCATGTAGGTGGCCATCATGCTCAGGCCGGAACTGAGGAAGCTCGCGGTGATGATGTTGTCGCGAATGTCGCGGTTGCGAAACAGCGCCAGCGTGCCGCCCGCACCCGCGTGCACTGCCCGCGGCTCGGGCTTGTAAAGCGCGCCCCGCTCCATCGGTCCGCGCCACGACGCCAGCATGGCCAGCGGCACGAATCCGAGCAGGCTGAACGCCATGCAGGCCTGCGCGTGGCTGAGGTGGTCGAACAGGAAGCCGCCAATCAGAGGCCCGATGAGCGCGCCTGCCGACATGGTGAGCGAATAGTTGCTGAAATTGCGCGCGCGATCATCCGGCGTGCTGTGCAGTCCGGTGAGGTTCTGCAGCGTGACATTGAAGAAGCCCTGCGACAGGCCGGCCAGCGCACCGCCGACCAGCACTACCGGCAGCGATGGCCACAGCCAGGGCAGGAGCATGCCGAGGCCGGCGCCCAGGGTTCCCGCGACCAGCAGCCAGCGCGCGCCGAAGCGATCGGCCAGCTTGCCCACCGGCACCGAGAGCGTTGCCGCCGCCAGCGAAAACAGCGCAGCCAGCGCGCCAATGACAAAGGCCGACGCATCCAGGTCGAGGGCATACAGCGTCAGGACGATCTTGTTCGCCGACAGGCTGCTGGTCTGCAGCGTGTTGAGGATGATGATGAACGGGATGGCCTTCATGCCAGGCGATGCCGGGGGCCGGCAGGCCCCATTGCACCCGGCACAATTAATATTACTTTGAAAATTACTACGTTATTCATTGCGTGTTTTCATGAAGATTGTAATCAGAATAACTCAAGATCAGGATACCTTCCCGAACGCTTCCTCCACACTGACCGGCTCGGACCACACCACGCCTTCGGCGCGCAGCGCGGCAATCGCCGACGCGTCGTAACCCAGCTCGGCGAGCAGCGCATCGGTGTGTTCGCCGGCCAGCGTGCCGGGACCACAGCGCGTTTCCGCCGCCGAGAACGACAGCAGCGGGCCGTGACGATGGATCTCACCGTATCGCGGATGCGGCGTGGCACGCACGAAGCCGTTCTCGCGCACATGGGCATCGGGCAGCCAGAACTCGCCGGCCACCGGACCGTCGGCACGCACGCATCCCAGCTTCGAGAGTTTCTGTTCCCACGCGTCAGCAGCGGCGCGGCGCAAAGCGGTACCGATCGCATCGGCCAGCGCCGCATCATTGGCACGGCGCGATTTTTCGTCCTTGAAGCGCGCATCCGATGCCAGTGCGGAAACACCGAGCAGATCGCACAACGCGGCAAACTGCTGCGCGTCCTGCAGCGCGAGAAACACCCAGCCGCTGGCGCAGGAATACAGCCGGTACAGCGCATGCAGGCCGTAGCCCTCGCTGTCCACGGCGGCGCGGCCGGGCTTGCCGGCATAGCGCAGTGCATCGTCGAAATTGGCCCACGCGTTGGCCAGCATCATGTCGATGTTGATGCGCTGGCCGGTGCCGCAGTGCTGCGCGGCATACAGGCCCAGCATGCCGGCGGTGGACACCATCATGGCGGTGCTCGGATCCGGATTCACTTCGTTGGCGCGCATCATGCGCCGCGCGCCCTCGAGCAGCGCGTCGATGTCATCGGTGGCCGCAGGCGGCATGCCACCGCCCGCCTGGTAGATCGCCCCGCCGCTCAGTGCGCCGGCAATCGGATGCGAACACGGGCTGTCGGCGCTGGGCGCGGTCGGCCCGAAACCGTTTGCCGACAGCCACACCACCTTGGGATTGAAGGACTTCGCGCGCTCGTAGCCGAAGCCCAGCTTGTCCGGTACGCCGGGACGGAAGTTGTGCGCGATCAGGTCGGCCTTCGACAACAGCCGGTCGAGGATCTCGCGGCCCCTGGGCGCCTTGAGTTCGATGCAGATGGAATGCTTGCCGACGTTGTACTTGATCGCGCCGATGCCGGCGGCCATGTTGCCGGTGGTGCGCCGCCCTGGATCGCCGCCGATCGGCTCGACCTTGATGATGCGTGCGCCGAGGTCGCCCAGCATGGACACGCCCATGGGGGTGGCGATGATGCTGGCGAATTCCAGGATCGTGATGCCGGACAGCGGACCCTTGCCCGCTGCCACCTGCACAGATGGCGCCGCTGCGGCAGTTGCATTCACTGATGCCTTCGGTTCAATGCTGATCGCCGCCGGCGTTTGCTCCATGTGCGCAGCCGGTCCCAGCCAGCGCATCGCGCCGAACTTCGGATGCTGCGCGTCGACAATCGCGCCTGACACAAGGAAGTCCGGATCGTCCAGCGCCTCCTGCGTGCTCTGGTAGGCGGCCACCGCGATGTTGCCGTCGGCCTTGAACGCTGCGATCCATTCGGCTGCGGTTTTTTCACGCATGCGCTTCATGATCGCGGCACGCATCATCTCGGTGGTGTCCTTTGACCACGCCGTGCCCTGTTTTTTCCGCTCGTCTTCGGGGATGGTCTCCATCAGCCCCGCCACCTTGAGGAAGGACTTGAACAGGTGGTCAAGCAGGTTGCCCTGCTGCATCCAGCGTCCGTCCTTCGCCTGCAGCGGCTGGTAATTCACGCGCGGCAGCTTCTCCGACACCGGCTCGGGCGGCAGGTATCCCGGATAACGCGGCTCGAGCTGGGCGCGCATGAAGGCACTGGTGTCATAGGGCATGATGGCCTGCAGCAGGCTGGTCTCGACGCGCTGTCCAAGTCCGGTGCGTTCACGCACCATGAGCGCAGCGAGCACGCCCTGCACGGCGAGCTGTCCTGCGGCAAACGTCGCCACCTGCACCGCGGTGTATACCGGGCCGGGGCGGGGATTCTGGCCTTCGAAGCTCGCCATGCGTCCGCTCTTCGCGGAGACCAGCGCCTCGTTCATCGGGTAGCGCGCATACGGCCCCTGCATGCCCCACCCGGAAATGTTGAGCTGGATCTGCCGCGGCGCCAGCGCCGGCCCCTTGTGGTCGGGACCCAGCGTGGTGATGACCACATCGGCGGCTTTCAGCGCCGCTTCGAACTCTGTTCCCGAAGCGGCGCCAAGCACGCGCTTGCCGCGCAACAGCATGGGCGCTGCGGGATGGCGGCCTGTTTCGCCTTGCGGCGCGACGATTGCAGTGACCTCTGCGCCGAAATCGGCGAGGACCATGCTGGCAAGTGCCGCCGACGGGTGTACGCCGAGGTCGAGCACGCGCACGCCGGCGAGCAACGGGACATTCGGGGCCATGCGGTTCCTCCGGGATTTTTCTGGTTCTGACGTCGTGCGCAGAGGATACCGCAATTGACGCAGGCCCCCGCATGGCGGGCATTGGTGCAGGCCGCGCAGCGCAGCCCGGGCCCGGAAGTTAAAATGGCGCTTTGAATTACGTAAAAATACCCGCGGAGAATCCGAGATGACGAAAGCCCCCGAATCCAGTCTGTTCTACAGCCGCTCCCCCTACAAGGAGGCGTTTGACATCGAGTTCCCCAATGAACAATTGCCCGGGGAGATGTACAAGTACCGCTGCAAGTACTGCAAGGTGCTGACCACCGACATCAACGGCCTGCTGGAAAACCACAAGGACGGCTGCGAATACAAAGTGCTTAAAATGCTCCAGCGCAGCGATTCCGCGGGCAAGTAGGCGGTTGGCCGCGATTCGCGAACCGTTCCCGTTCAACGCCGGAAAACCGGCGGCCGATCCGTCCGGAGCCGGCCTGACTTCGTCCCGCGTTAAACTAAGCGGCTCATGATGGTCTATTTCATCTTTGCCCTGAACGTCTTCCAGGGCTCCAGCCTCTTCGCAAACCGCATCGTCCTCTCGCTGTTCGCACTGGAGCTGGGCGCGCAACCACTGACGGTCGGTCTCCTGGCCGCGCTGTTCTCACTGTTCCCCGCCTTGCTGGCAGTAACGGTGGGGCGCCTCGCCGACCGCTTCGGCGCGCGCTGGCTGCTGATTGCCGGATCGCTGGGCGGGGGTGCCGGCATGCTGTTGCCGCATGTTGGGGCCTCGCTCTGGGCGGTGCTCGCGGGTGGTGCGCTGTGCGGCCTGTCGCTGGTGTGCTGCAACGTCACCTCGCAGAACCTGGTCGGCATTCTCAGCAATCCGGAAAACCGCGCGCGCAATTTCAGCAACTACTCGCTCAGTTATTCCGGCGGCCAGTTGCTGGGGCCGCTGACCGGCGGCTTCCTCGTGCAGCATCTGGGCGCGATGTCGTCCTGCCTGTCGCTCGGATTGTTCGGCCTGATTCCTGCCTTCATCCTGCTCGCGTTCATGAGGAAGCCTCTGGAGGCCGGCGCGGAAAAGCACACGCCGAAAAAGACACCTAAAGGAAGCGGGGCAGCCCGCACCGGCACGCTGGCGATGCTCAGGGACCCCGCGGTGCGCCAGACCTGCATCACCGGCAGCATGCTGAGCTCCGGCCTCAACATGTATTCGGCCTACATGCCGGTGTACGCCCACTCGATCGGCCTCGCCCCGTCGGTGATCGGCATCGTGGTTTCCATGAACGCCACCGCAGCCTTCGTGATCCGCGGTTTTCTGCCGAAAATGGTGGCGCACTTCAGGGAACAGGGCTCGATTGCGATCTCCTTCATGGCCGGCGCCGTGGCGCTGATGCTGATTCCGTTTTTCGAGTCACCGGTCATTCTGGGAATGCTGTCGTTCATGTTCGGCATCGGCATGGGCGCCGGACAGCCGGTAATCACCATGCTAATGTTCGCCAACTCGCCGCCGGGCCGCTCGGGCGAATCCATCGGCCTGAAGGTGACGACGAACCACCTCACGAACATGGTGAGTCCGATCGTGTTCGGCACGATCGCCACGGGCTTCGGCCTGCTGCCCATGTTCATGCTGAACGGACTCATGCTGGGTGCGGGCAGTGCATTCAGCTACTTGAACCGGCGGCGCGCAGGTGAGTAACTGAGTGGATGACTGAGTCGATAACCGGCGCGAATGACCGGCACGGATGGAAACGCAGGACAACAAGGAGAGGAAGCAATGAACAAGGTGATTGGATCGGCCGCAGAGGCCGTCGCGGATGTCACTGACGGCGTCACGATTGCATTTGGCGGCTTCGGCCATGAGTACACCTGGGCCACCAGCCTGATCCAGGCACTGCGCGCCAGGGGTTCGCGCAACCTCACCGCGGTCGCCACCGCGATGGGCGGACCGGGCGAACTCGGGCCCCAGCACATCATCGAGAACAATCAGGTCAGGCACATCATCGCTTCGTTCACGCTGCGCGTCGGGGCGAAGACCGCCTCCGAGGAGCAGATCCGTGCAGGCACGATCACCGGTGAACTCACCGGCCAGGGCATCGTAGCCGAACGCTGCCGCGCCGGTGCCGCGGGCATTCCGGCATTCTGGTCGCCGACCGGCGCGGGCACCGAGATCGCCGATGGCAAGGACGTGCGTTACTTCGACGGCAGGCCGCATGTGCTGGAACATGCCATCCGCGTGGACTTCGCGTTCGTGCGCGCCTGGCGCGCAGACCGCGCCGGCAACCTCCAGTTCCGCGGCAACACGCGCAACTTCAACGTGTCCTTTGCGAAAGCAGGTCGCATCACCATCGCCGAAGTGGACGAAATCCTCGAGACCGGCGATCTGCCGCCCGATCAGATCGACCTGCCCGGCATCTTCGTGCAGCGCGTGATCAAGAGCACCTATGCCATGGATGCGGCACGCCCCAGCCGCTCGACGCGCCGCCCGGCGGATTCGGCTCGCACCTACAACGGCAAGACGGCGCTGTCGCGCCTGGGCATCGCCAAGCGCGCCGCCGCACTGGTGAAGGACGGCAGCTACGTGAACCTCGGCTCGGGCGTGCCCGAACTGGTGTCGAACTATCTCAAGGGCCGCGGTGTGGTGCTGCACGCCGAGAACGGCATGCTGGGCTACGGCGAGATCGTCACCGGGGACGACGTCGATCCCTATGTGTACAACGCCGGCTCCGCCTATGTCTCCCTGGAGAAGGGCGCGTCGTTCTTTGACAGCGTGACCTCCTTCGAGATGGCACGCGGCGGCCATCTCGACACCGTGATCATCGGCGCCTATGAAGTGGACCAGGAAGCGAGCGTCGCGAACTGGAGCACTGCGAACCCGCTGATCCGCGGCCTGGGCGGCATCGGCGGCGCGATGGACCTGGTGGCGGGCGGCTCCGACCTCATCGTCGTGATGGAGCACCAGGACAGCAAGGGCCGCGCCAAACTGCGCCGCAAATGCGCGCTGCCGCTCACCGGGCGCGACTGCGTGAGCTGGGTGGTGACCGACCTCGCGCTGCTGCGCCGCGTACGCGACGACAAGGGCACGCGCTTCGTGCTCGAGGAGATCGCACCCGGCTTCACCGTCGAGGAAGTGCTGGCGCTCACCGAGATGAAGGTTGAAGTGTCGGCTTCGGTCGGAAGCATGGCCTGACCTGAAACAACAAATCAGATTCAGGGTAATCACCGCCCCCCCTCACCCTCGATCCCTCTCCCCAAGGGAGAGGGAAGAAACGCAAAGCGAAAGCGGGTTTCCCCTCTCCCCCGGGGAGTGGGGCCAGGGGTGAGGGAAAGCAGTTTCCAACACGGAGCCTTTATGGACAAGTTCATTGCAAATGCTGCAGATGCCGTCGCCGACATTCCGGACGGTGCCACGATCGCCATGGCCGGATTCGGCCCCATGCATTGCTGGGCGCGCACACTGGTCGAGGCATTGCGCGCGCGCGGCAGCCGCGACCTCACCATTGTCGCGACCGCCATGGGCGGGCCCGGCGAACTCAACCCCGAGCACCTGATCGCGAACGGCCAGGTGAAAAAGGTGATCGGTTCGTTCACGCAGCGCACCGGCGCAAAGATCGCCGCCGAACAGATGATCCTCGCCGGCAAATGCGTCGGGGAACTCGTGCCGCAGGGCATCGTCGCAGAGCGCCTGCGTGCCGGCGGCGCCGGCATTGCCGCGTTCTACTCGCCTACCAGCGTCGGCACCGACATCGCAGCCGGCAAGGACCTGCGCTACTTCGACGGCAAACCGTACGTTATGGAACACGCCATCCGCGCGGACTTCGCGCTGCTGCGCGCCTGGCGTGCCGACCGCGCCGGCAATGTGCAGTTCCGCGGGGCCACGCAGAATTTCAACCTCGCCTTCGCCAAATCAGCGCGCGTGGCCATCATCGAGGTCGACGAAGTCGTGGAGGTCGGCGTGATTCCGCCGGATTCAGTGCAACTGCCGGGGATTTTCATCCAGCGCATCGTGAAAACCACGCATCCGACCACGCTCACCACCCGCGTCAACAATCGCCGGCCTTCGGAGTCGGCGCGCAGCTACAACGGCAAGCCCGCCCTGACGCGCAACGGCATCGCGCAACGCGCCGCCGGCCTGATCCGCGAGGGCAGCTACGTGAACCTCGGCCTCGGGCTGCCCGATGCGGTGTGCAATTACCTTGAGGGCCGCGACGTCACGCTGCACTCGGAAAATGGCCTGCTCGGCTACGGTCCCATGGCGACCGGCGAAGACATCGACCCCAACGTCTACAGCGCCGGCTCGCAGTTCGTGACCCTCAAGCCCGGTGCGGCCTTCTGCGACAGCGTCACGTCCTTCGAAATGGCACGCGGCGGACACCTCGACTACGTGATCATCGGCGCCTACGAAGTGGATCAGGAGGCGAACATCGCGAACTGGAGCACGGCGAGCCCGCTGATTCCCGGCGTGGGCGGCATCGGCGGCGCCATGGACCTCATCGCCGGCGAACCCGAGCTGGTGGTGGTCATGGAACATTGCGACAGCAAGGGGCGCCCCAAGCTGCGGCGCAAGTGCACGCTGCCGCTCACCGGCATTCACTGCGTCAAATGGGTCGTCACCGACCTTGCGCTGTTCCGCTGGGATGGCAGGCAGTTCGTGCTGGAAGAAACGGCACCCGGCTTCAGCGTCGAGGAAGTGGCTGCGCTGACGGAAATGAAGTTTGATGTCGCGCCAAACCCGGGCACCATGGCCTGACCATGGACCGGAATGCTGCAGGCCCCATTCATCTGGTGGATAACAATACCTGTATTGATCCTAATGGATCACTGACATTTCCCGGTAACTGATCACAATCATCACTGGATCCTCACCTTGGGCATGCCCAGGGCGTTGATCATCGCCGCGGCCGCGACCAAGGCCAGCGAAGCAAACTGGATGTGGAAGACGCGCAGAATTTCCTCGCCGGCCAGCGTCTCGCTGGCATCCACCAGGTCGTGGATGTTGAGGTCAGGCAGCAGGCCGTAGATGAGTGCGCCGGCCGCAGCCGCACCGAGTGCCGAGCCGGTGGTGCGCGACAACATGGTCAGCGCCGTGGAAGCACCGAGGCGCGCCGGCCCCGCGACGCTTTGCACGATGAACTGCGTGCAGGGCATGGCCGGGCCGAGGCCGATGCCGACAATGCATCCGAAGGTCATCAGCAGCGCCTTGGTCGGCGGCGACAGCGCCAGCCCGATCAATCCCACCACGGCCACCGCCTGTCCGACGGCGGGCATGAGGTGCAGCTTGCCCATGCGCATACCAACACGGGTCGATGCCTGCTGCGCGGCGAGCATGCCGGCCATGATGGGCAGCAGCATGGCCCCGGCCGGCCCCGCCCCCATGTGCAGGCCGACCTGGAGGTACAGCGGAAAATAGAAAATGATGGCGGTGCGGCAGGCCGAATTGCAGATGACCGTGAATACCGAGATGCGGATGGGCCGCAGCTTGAACAGCTCAACGGGGAAAAACGGTGCCGCGAGACGCCGTTCATGGCGGAGCAGGATCGTACCCACCAGCGCGGTGCCGGCGAACAGGATTGCGGTCCACAGCGACAGCCACGCAAAGCGGTGGCCGGCCGAGGAAAGTCCGAACAACAGCATGGCGATGGTGACGCTGAACATCACCAGCCCGGCCACGTCGGAGACGCCGGGAGAATCCGGATGGGCACGGCCGCGCGGCAATTTCGACAACCGCCAGCTCGCGAAAAGGGCAAGCGGAACCTGCGCCGCAAACAGCCAGCGCCAGCTCGCGTGCGCCACGGTAAAGCCGCCGATGACCGGGCCGAGGATATTTGCCGAGGTGAATACAATCGCGAAATAGCCCTGGAAGCGCACGCGCTGCGACGGCGGCACCAGTTCGGCAATCATGGCCTGGGACAGCGTCATCAGCCCGCCGCCGCCCAACCCCTGCAGCGCGCGCCCGGCGATCAGCCAGCCCATGCTCTGCGCCGCGGCGCAGACAATGCCGCCGAGCACGAAAATGCCCATGCCGATGAACAGCACTTCGCGCCGGCCATAGCGGTCGCCGAGGCGGCCGTACACCGGGATCATGATGGCATTGGTCAGCAGGTAGGCCGTGACCAGCCAGGCGGTGTCATGCAACTGGCCGAATTCGGCCGCGATGATGGGCGTCGAGGTTGCAAGCAGCGTCTGGTCCGAGGCTGCCATGAACATCGGCAGCAGCACCGCGCCGAACAGATGCAGGAACTGGCGCCGCGAAACCTGCTCGACTTCGGCGCGGGGCGCTTTGGCCGCCGCCTTCGCCTCGGACGCGACCTCAGACGCGACCTCGGGCGCAGCCTCGGCGGATGGCTCGGCAGGGGGAGGTGGACTGTGGGCGGGAGGTGTCATTAACAGGAATTCTCATTCCAATTATCCCACGGACGCCCCGAACCGCCCGTTATGCGCCGCAACGGGCCCGCGGACCAGGGCCCCGTGAGGCGCTCCATCGCCGTGTGGCAGCCATCACCCATTCTGATGCCGCCATCGCAAAAACATATTTTCCAGCCCGCTCCGGGACGTTTAGCCTCGATTCCGGGCAAGGGCGCCGAGGAACTGCCGGGCCCGCATTTTTACAACAAGAACGACAGGAGGCATCATGGATTTGCATCTTTCCGGAAAGACCGTACTGATCACCGGCGGCTCCAAGGGCATCGGCTACGGCATCGCTGAACGGCTGGCCGAAGAAGGCTGCAATGTGATCCTGGTATCGCGCAATGCGGGCGATCTCGACAAGGCGCGCAAACAGCTCGAAGCGCGCTTCAAGGTGAAAGTGGCAACGCTGGCCGCCGACCTCTCGCAGCTCGCCGGACAGGAGGCGGTGGTCGCGGCGCATCCGGACATCGACATCCTGGTCAACAACGCCGGTGCCATCCGGCGCGGACAGCTCGAGGACGTGGACGATGCGCTGTGGAAAAGCTACTGGGACCTCAAGGTCTTCGGCTACATCAACCTCACGCGCAGCTACTACACGCGCATGAAGGCCCGCCGCGAGGGCGTGATCCTCAACATCATCGGGGTGGCCGGTGAGCGCCTGGACGCGGGCTACATCGCCGGATCCACCGGCAACGCCGCGCTGATTGCCTTCACGCGCGCCATGGGCGGCGCTTCACCGGATTTCGGCATTCGCGTGGTGGGCATCAACCCGGGTTCGGTGATGACCGAGAAATCCATCATCTCCCACCGGCTGCAGGCGCAGGACAAATTCGGCGATCCGGAACGCTGGCCGGAACTGGTGAAGACAAAGCCGTTCGGACGGGCCATCAAGCCCGAGGAAATCAGCGCAATGGCGGCGTTGCTGGTATCGGACCTTTCGGGCTACACCAGCGGCACGGTCTTCACCATCGATGGCGGCGCATCGAACCGGCGCCCGATATAGGACTTGAACCTGAAAGGGGACGAACATGGGAACGAGTACACAGGCAACAGGTGCCATTGCAACGGCCATCACGCTGCTGTCCTGCGCCGCACTGGCGCAAGACCCTTCGGCCGCTTATCCGTCAAGGCCCGTCACCATCATCATCCCCTCCCCGCCCGGCGCCACCTCCGACCGGGACGCCAGGATATGGGCACAAAAACTCACCCAGGCTTTCGGCAAACCCTTCGTACTGGATTTCAAGGCGGGCGCCGGCAGCACCATCGGAACGAATTTCGTCGCCAAGGCCGCTCCGGACGGCTACACCCTGCTCAACATCACCTCCAGCTTCCCGGTGCTTGCGGCAACCTACAAGGACCTGCCCTACGATTCGATCAGGGATTTCGCGCCGGTCTCGCTCATGCTCAGGCGCCCGACGATGCTCGCGGTCCATCCGTCGCTGCCGGTCAATACCTTTCCCGAATACGTTGCCTACGCCAGGGCACATCCGGGCGAACTGAATTTCGGCACGGCTGGCGGCGGCAGCATCTCGCACATCGTGGGCGCCTGGCTGCAGTCAGCCACCGATACCAAAGTGACGTTCGTCCACTACAAGGGTGCTGCGCCGAACCAGCTCGACCTCATGGCCGGCCGGACCCAGGTCACGACCATGAGCCTGTCTGTGGGCGTGCCCTTCATCAAGGCGGGGAAACTGCGCGCCATTGCCATCCTCAGTCCGGAGCGTTCTGCACTGCTGCCTGGCATGAAAACGGTGGCCGAACAGGGAACACCGGATTTCAACTATTCGACGCTGACCGCCATCCTGGCCCCCGCGGCCGTGCCCGCACCCATCGTCAACAAGCTGAGCGCGGAGCTGGCAAGGATCACGAAAGCCCCGGACATCATCGCGGCGGCGGCCGAGGATGGAACCGTGCTGGTCGGCAGCACACCTGCTGCGGCACGGCAGTATCTGGAAACGGAGATCAATCGCTGGCGCAAGCTGGTGCGCGAAAACGACATCCAGGCCGAGGAATTCTAGTCGCCGGGACGCCTGAAAAAAGAAAGCCTCCGTGAGGAGGCTTTCTTTGCCGATGCGCGCAGCATCAAATCCGGACGATTGCTCGTCCCTGCGGCGCTTACTCGTCCTAGCCGCGCTTACTCGTCCTTGCCATAGTGCAGGCGGCGATACGGAATGCTCATCACCGTGCGCGAAATGCGCATGTCGATGACCATCGGACCGGGTTTGGCCACCCATTCCAGGACTGCAGTGCGCAACTGGTCGATGTTTCGAACCAGCGCGCCCTTGCCGCCCAGTGCCACCGCCACCGAACCGAGGTCCGGCGTGGGGATCTGCGAGGTTTCGACATTCATCTTCTTCACCTCGAGCTTGTAGTACTCCGCGCCCAGGGCCTGGTTGTTCATCACCACCACCAGCAACGGCATTTCATAACGCACCGCTGTCTCGAATTCGGCGAGGTGCATCAGGAAGCTGGCATCGCCATCGAGCATGATGGCCGGCTTCTTGCCGGTGGCCGCCATCGCACCGATGGCCGCAGGCAGCATCTGGCCGATGCAGCCGAAGAAATGGCCGGCCTGGTTCATGGGGCGGCGACGTTGCATGAGCATGTTGGACATGCCCGAGGACATGCCGCTGCCGGAGAACAGGCTGATATGGGTCGGCACGATCTCGTCGATCATGATGATGGCCGGACGCGGGTCCATCGTGCCCGGATCGATCTCGAACTGCGTCGGGTCGTCCCAGTGGTGCGCCAGCTTCTTCTTCACGTCCGGCGTGCGATAGCCGGTGTTCGTGAATTTGCGCTCGGCCAGCACCTTCTCCAGTTGCTCCGTACCGACCTTGGCGTCCGCATGCACGTAGATGTTTGCGGCACTCACGCCGTGCATCAGCACCTGCGGCTTGGAATCGATCTGGACAATCTGGGCATCGGGATAGAGATAGCCGTTTTCCAGGGTATAGCGGTTCAGGCTGGCGCCGATGCCGATGACGAGGTCCGCATCATGCATCAATTGCATCGAGGCACGCGAGCCATAGTTGCCGGAAATGCCGGCGTGGTAATCGCACTTGTCGTTCAGCCAGGTCTTGGCGAGCAGCGAGGTGGCAAGCATGGCGCCAATGCGGTCGCCAAGCTTCACCACCGCGTCTCCGGCATCCGCCCATTGCGCGCCGCGGCCGACGATGATGACCGGCTTCTTGCTCTTGGCAATCAGGTCGGCAACCCGCTTCAGCACGTCCGGATCGGGATTCGGGCGTGTCGGCGTGATCATGGTGGTCGAAGGCACGTAGGGCTCGTCGTCCTCCCACTCTTCCTGCTGCAGGTCCATCGGCACGCTGAGCAGGATGGGGCGATTCTGGGTGCGCGCGAGGAAGAAGGCCTTGCGCACCGCCTCATCGGCCTGGTCGGCCGTGTGCATGCGCACGAAGCCCGACTCGCAGGCTTCCGCGAAGATCGCAGGATTGAAACGCTGCGAGTACTCGGGGTCGCTCACCGGGTGTTCACCGCAGAACGCCACCAGCGGCGATTCGGCGCGCGAGGCGGTGACAAAAGCGGTGGCCAGCTGCGTCGTGCCCGGGCCGCAGGTGGCGGTGGCCACGCCGACCTGGCGCGTGGCGCGCGCCCAGCCGTCGGCCATGCCGAGGCCGGCGCCCTCGTGGCGAACCTCATGCACCTTCACGCCGAGGTTGTGCAGCTCGTGCAACCAGAACATGTTGCCGTCGCCCATCATGCCGAATGTTGCGGTGACGCCTTCGGCCTGGAATGCATGTGCAAGTCTCTGAAACACCTTCATGTTGTCTCCTCCTTTTTAGATCCAGCTTTTTGGCAAGTGAATGTAATGCGGCACTGAATGCGGATTTGTCTGCGAATCGGACTACGTGTTCGGTGCTGCGGTCAATCCGTGATCGGCGTGCCGTTAAGCCGCGCGGTCAGCCGTTTTGAAAAATCCTTGGTCATGTGCTCCACCACCATCTTTGCGCCGCCCTCGACGATCATGGCCATCCGGCCGCTGACCTCGGTCTTTGCATCAATGATGATGACCGAGCCCGGCGGTTCGGGGCGTTCGGTCACGGCAAACGTCATGTCGGCCTTGATCTTCGTGCCGCCCTGCTTGTCCTTGCCGCGCGAACTCACCTTGCCGGTCATGGCTGGCGGATCCAGTTCGAGGTTGAACTGGGCGCGAAAGGTGACCTTGGCGGGACCGAAACTCACCAGCAGTCCGGCGTCGTAGGAGCCGTCCTCGTGGCGCTCGCCGAGCGACGCGCCCTTGACGCATTCGACCACGGCGTGGGGATCGGACAACACTTCCCATACGGCCTGGGTGGACGCAGGAACTTCGATGCGCTGATTGACTTCGATCATGACTTGGCCACTGCTCCTGTATTACAGATAGAGGATTTTTATTCTATGCCGGGCATGCGGCGCGGCAATTTGATCCGCGTCAAGGCATTCCACAGTCAGTTCCCGCTTGATCTCCACGGCCTGGTCAGGCGGCGAGGCCTAGCGAAGTTGTCTTTGTTGCCGGCCACCGAGAGCAGACATACTACTCCAAGTCACGCGCCGGCGAGCCCCCCGTAGGGAGAAGGGGGAAGGTTCCGGAAGTGGAAACTCGGGAGTGGGAACTATTACCTGCGTCTGCCGCTTTTCGCCGTCCGGCCCGAGGGGCGGGCGGAATCGCCCGCGGGAAGCTTGCTGTAGGCCAGTTCGCGCGTGCGCATGAAATGCGCGTTCAGCAACGCCACCGCCCGCTCGGAATCGCGGGCAAGGACAGCGTTGACGATTTCCTGGTGCTCATTGATGCGCGGCCTGGCCTTGCCGTAGGTGAAGCGCGAAATGTGCCGGTAGCGGTCGGCAATGTCGAACAGCTGCTCGCAGTAATCGATCAGCCAGCGCGATCCGCAGGCAGCAATGAGGCTCGAATGGAAGGCGCGGTGCGCCACCTCCCACATCGGGTTGTAGGCGATCTTCGCCTGCGCGCCCTCGAACACATTGTCGGCAATGCGCGACAGGCGGTTGTGCGCCAGCAGCACGCCGTCCTCCCACTCGCCGTCGCCATTGCGGATGGCCTCGCGCAGCGCAACCTCGTTCAGCCAGCAGCGCGTGCGAGTCAACTCCTCGAGATGCTCCGGGCTGAGCGGGGTGACTGAAAATCCCTTGTGGTCGCTCAGCGCCACCAGATGGTCTCGGGACAGCCGGTTCAGCGCTTCGCGGATCGGACTGGGACCGACCTTGTAGCGCCGGCACAGTTCCTGGACACGCAGCTTCGCGCCCGGCGCGAGGGTGGCATCGATGATGTCGCGGCGCAGTTGCTGATAGGCAACCGAGGCCAGCGTTCCGCCGGAAAGTTCGGCGGCGGCACTCAGGCTGGTAACCGCGGGAGGCATGGTTACGCCGGCCGCAGGCAGGGGAAGCGTGGCAACACCCCCTTTCACCTTGCCGGCTTTTCGCTCGATTGCTGCGCGTTGCCGCGGCTTGCGCGCCACTGCCAGCTCTCCCGCCATGCTTTCTCCAGACAAATTCGCTGCGAATTTTGACAGCGATCTATTTTATAGATTATCGTACGTTTTATCGATTTTTTTTCGATAATCGATAAAACTTTCGTATCTTCAGGGCCCGGCTCCGACCGGATACCCGGCGCGGCCGCAGTGATGTAATGCGCGGCCGGTCGAAAAGAATTCGTGCACGCACTCTAGAGGAGGGTTCCATGCACCGACAGATAACCCCGTCACCATTGCTGTCGCTTTGTCGCTTGCTGTTCCGCTCGCTGCTGGCCGGCGCCTGCATGGCACCGGCGCTGCTTCCGGTCACAGGACATGCCCAGCAGGGCAAGGGGGTCACCGTGATCGTGCCCTTCGCACCCGGCGGCAACCTCGACCTGAACGCGCGCATCATCGCGACGCTGGTCAAGCCATATGTCAGCGATCCCTGGATTGTGCTCAACCGGCCCGGCGCGACCGGCAATCTCGGACTGGCCGAAGCCATGCGCGCCAGGCCCGACGGCAAGACCATTTCGCTCACCGGCGGCGCCTTCCTGCTGCAGGGCCAGACGGCCGACGTGCCCTGGAAGGACGGCAATGATTTCGAGCAGATCGCCATCGTGCTCGCCTCCTACAACCCGCATTTCGTGCGCACCGATGCACCGTGGAAGACCATGACCGAGCTGGTCGAGTACTCGAAGAAGAATCCCGGCAAGGTCAATTACGGCGTGGTGGGTCCGCATGGCGTGGGCACGGTGCGCTACCTGCTGCTGAAGGCGGCCACCGGCATCGATTGGGCCGAGATCCCCTACGGTGGCGATGCGGCGACCATCACCGCCCTGCTCGGCGGCCACATCGATACCGGCTCGGCTGCCGCCGCCGGCATCGCCTCCCAGGTGCGCGCCGGAAAGATACGCGTCCTCGCCATGCCGGCGGCCGAGCGCTCCCCCAACATGCCCGACGTGCCCACCTTCAGGGAGCAGGGCTATAACGTGGTGCTGCCGAGCTTCAACCTCATCCTCGGCCCCAAAGGCATCCCGGCCGACGTGCTGCGCCCCATGGTCAGCGCAATCGAGCGCGCCACTGCCACCGCCGAATACAGGAAGTTCGCCGACGACAGCGGCGCCGACCTCTACACCCGCACCGGTGAACAGATGAGGACGACATTGAACAGCGAGGGCGCCACCTATCGCACTGTGGCCCCCATGCTCCTGGAATACGTCAAGACCCATCCGGTGAAGTAGGTCGCGGTGCCACTCGCAAACGCCAGCCCGTGAAAGAAGGAAAATGAGTCTCAAGCCGAAATTCAAGTCGCTGGCCCGCGCACTGTGCGCCATGGTCTGCGCGGCGCTGACACTGGCCCCGGCCGCCGGCTGGTCACAGGCAAAGCCGGTCACCATCATCATTCCCTACGGACCCGGCGGCAATTACGACCAGACCGCGCGGTTGCTGGCGAATCTGGTCAAGCCCTACACCAGCGAGCCCTGGATTGTGATCAATCGCCCCGGCGCGACCGGCACCATCGGCGTGGCCGAGGCCATGCGCGCAAAACCCGACGGCAAAACGCTGGTGCTCACCGGATCGTCCTTTCTGCTGCAGGGCCTCACCTCGCCCAACGCACCCTTCAAGGGCTCATCCGACCTGGAACAGATCGCCATCATCCTCGCCACCCACAACGTGCACTTCGTGCGCGCTGACGCGCCCTGGAAAAGCATGACCGAGCTGGTCGAGTATTCGAAGAAGAACCCCAACACCATCAACTACGGCGTCACCGGCCCCTTCGGCGTGGGCACGGTGCGCTACCTGATGCTCAAGCAGGCCACCGGCATCAACTGGACCGAGGTGCCCTTCACCGGCGATGCCGAGACCATGACCGCCGTGCTGGGCGGGCATGTGCACACCGGCGCGGCCGCCGCGCCCAGCGTGGCGCCGCAGGTAAAGGCCGGCAAGGTGCGCATCCTGGCCGTGCCCGCCGATGAGCGCGTGCCCTCCATGCCCGATGTGCCGACCTTCAGGGAGCTGGGTTATCCCGTGGTGCTTCCCAGCCTGTCCGTGGTCATGGGGCCCAGGGGCATCCCCGCCGACGTGCTGCGAGAACTGCGCGGCGTGCTGGAAAAGGCCACCGCCACGCCGGAGTACCGCAAGTTCGCCGATGACAGCGGCGCCACGCTGTACGCGCGCTTTGGCGACCAGGCCAGGGCAGCAGTCGAGGAAGAGGAAGCGAAATACCGCGTCATCGCCCCGATGCTGCAGGCCTATATCAAGGCGAATCCCGCGGGACGCTGATCACCGGCAACCACTTGTTTTCCCAACAGACGCAAAGGCTTCAGCCCATGACTACAGCTGCACGCACTTCATTCGCGGTCGATATCGGCGGCACCTTTACCGACGTCGTGATGTTCAGGGGCAGGGATGTACTGGTCGAAAAAACGCTCACCACGCCCGATGACCTGCTGGTGGGATTTTTTCGTGGCGTGGACGCGCTGCTGAAACGCAGCGGCGCCACGCCGCAGAGCGTGGACGGCGTGATCGTGCATGCCACCACCATCGTCACCAACGCCCTGCTGGAGCGCAAGGGCGCGCGCACCGCCATGGTGTTCACGCGCGGCTTCTCCGACATCCTGGTGCGGCGCGACTCGCGGCGCTACGACATGTACGACCTGCAGATCGAGAACCCGCCGGCGCTGGTGCCGCAGGAGGACGTGTTCACGGTGCGCGAGCGCGTGCTCTCCAGCGGCGAGATCTCCATTCCGCTGGAGGAGTCCGACGTCGATGCGCTGTGCGACGAGCTGGCCAAACGCAAAATCCAGTCGGTGGGCATCTGCCTGCTGTTCGGTTTCAAGAACGACAAACACGAGCGCCGCATCGCGGAAATCATCCGCAAGCGCCTGCCCGATGTGTATGTGTCGCTCGCCTCCGAGATCGCACCGCAGATCCGCGAATACTGGCGCGCCTCGACCACCTCGGTGAACGCCTACGCGATTTCGATCACCCAGCCCTACCTCACCACGCTGTCCACGCGCCTGCAGAACGAAGGCTATCCGTCACGACCGCTGATCATGCTCTCCTCGGGCGGTGTGGTCGGCCCGGCCACCGCCGGTCGCATGCCGGTGCGCATGATCGAAAGCGGCCCCGCCGCCGGCGCGCTGGGCTCGGCGCATGCCTCGCGCGCGCTCGGGCTGCCCAACCTGCTCGCCTTCGACATGGGCGGCACCACCGCCAAAGTCTGCCTGATCCACAACCATCGCCCGCTTGTCACAGGACGCTTCGAGATCGACCGCATGTACCGCTTCAAGGAAGGCAGCGGATTGCCCGTCAGCATCCCGAGTGTCGACATGATTGAAATCGGCGCGGGCGGCGGCAGCATCGCGCGCATCGACGAACTCGGCCTGCTGAAGGTCGGGCCGCGCAGCTCGGGTTCGCGCCCGGGTCCGGCCTGCTACGGCCAGGGCGGAACGGCGCCGACCGTGACCGACGCCGACGTGGTGCTGGGCGTGATTGATGCCGAGAACTTCCTCGGCGGCGCCATGAAACTCGACACCGCGGCGGCCGGGAAGGCCCTGGCTGGCCTCGCCAAACCCCTGGGAATCAGCACCATCGCCGCGGCGCGCGGCGTCTACCAGATCGTGTGCGAGACCATGGCGGGCGCGGTGCGCGCCCACGCCGCCGATCGCGGCGCCGACCACCGCGGCATCCCCATCCTCGCCTTCGGCGGCGCCGGGCCGGTGCATGCCTGCGCCGTGGCCGAACTGCTCAGCAGCCGGACCGTGATCTTCCCGCCCATGGCGAGCGTGTTCTCGGCCTTCGGTTCGCTGGTCACGCCGCCGCGCCTGGACTTTGTTCGCAGCTTCCTGTCACGCCTGGACCGCCTCGACTGGACGCAGGTCGGCGGCCTGTTTGACGAAATGGAGGCCGAAGGCCACAAGGCGCTGATGGAAGCCGGCGCGCAGAAAAAGGACATCGTGTTCGAGTACTCCGCGGACATGCGCTATCTCGGCCAGCAATTCGAGCTCATTGTGGAATTGGACGCGCGGCCCACGGTGAAGGACACCGCCGCCGCCGCGCGGCGCATGTTCGAGGATCAGTACCTGAAGCGCTACAAGCTGATTCAGCCGGAAGTGCCGGTGGAGGTGTTGAACTGGCGCATCACCGCCAGCGCCCCGGCGCAGGTCGCACCCGAACTGGACGGGCAGGCGCCCGGCAGCAGCACGCTCAGGCACTCGGCCGGCAGGCGCCGCGTGCACCTGTGGCGCGAAAATCAGGAAGTCCCGGTCATGCCGCGCGCCGCGCTCAAGGCCGGCACCAGCGTGGAAGGCCCCGTCATCCTCGAGGAGGCCGACACCACGCTGGTCATCCCGCCCGGCTGGAAGGCCGAGCTGGGTGCGCTGGGCAGCATCATGGCCACGCGGGTGGCATCCCAGGCAAGCTCGCTGGCCGCTTCGATCGCAGGCGCACGCACCAATTCGATGACAGCGTCGATGACCGCCTCGACGACCGCCTCGACGACGAAGGGGCAAACAACCACGGCGAAGGAGAAATAGCCATGGACGGAATCGAACTGGAACTGATGTGGTCGCGGCTGCGTTCCATCGTCTCGGAACAGGCCAAGGCCATGCAGCGCACCGCCTTCAGCTCGGTGGTGCGGGAGGCAGGCGACCTCGCCTACGGACTCTTCGACGGGCGGGCGCGCATGATCGCACAGGCCGAGACCGGCACCCCCGGCCACATCAACTGCATGGCGCATTGCGGCGCCTACCTTGCCGACTGCTACAGGGGCGACCTGAAGCCCGGCGACGTGCTGATCAACAATGATCCCTGGAAGGGCTCGGGCCACACCTTCGACATCACGGTATTCGCTCCGGTTTTCAGGAACGGTCGCATCCTCGCCTATGTCGGCTCGAACAACCATCACACCGACATCGGCGGCCTGGGCACGGGCGTGGGCGCCAACGACGTCCACGAGGAAGGCATCTGGATACCGCCCCTGAAGCTGTTCGAGGAGGGCAGGCCCAACAAGACCCTGTTCGACATGCTGCGCGCCAACAGCCGCACCCCGGAGATGTTCGTCGGTGACCTGATGAACCAGTGCGCCTCGGCCCTGAGCGGCGGCGAGGCCATCGTTGAAATGTGCGACCAGTTCGGCCTCGCCGACATCGAGGACCTGGCCGACGCCATCATCGCGCGTTCGGAAGCCGCCATGCGCGACGCCATCCGCAAGCTGCCCGCGGGCACTTTCAGCGGCGAGGCGAGTTTCGACATTCCCAACGGCGATGTCATCACCCTGAAAGTGGCCGCCACCATCGACAACCAGAAGGGCGAGGTCATGCTCGACTTCGCCGGCAGCTCGCCGCAAAGCCCCAAGGGCGTCAATGTCGTATTGGGCTACACCCAGGCCTACGCCACTTTCGCCGTGCGCTGCGTGCTCGGCTCCGAGGTGCCCAACAACGTCGGCAGCATGGCGCCCGTCAAGGTCACCGCGCCCGAAGGCAGCATCGTCAACTGCAAGTACCCGGCCTCGGTGGCGGGCCGGCACATCGTCGGCATGTACGTGCCCATGCCCATCATGAAGGCGCTGTACCACATTGCCCCGGAGCGGGTGGTCGCGCCCAGCACCGGCGCGGGCTACTCCTGCAAGGTGTTCGGCGCCTTCCCCAACGGCGAGAGTTACGTCGGCCAGATCACCGGCCTCACCGGCGGCATGGGCGCGCGCGCCGGCAAGGACGGCCTGCACGCCACCTACTATCCGGCAGGCCTCGGCGCCGTGCCCATCGAAGTGGTGGAAAGCGAATCGCAGATCGTGTTCAACCGCTGGGAAATCCGCGCCGGTTCAGGCGGCAAGGGGAAACACAATGGCGGCGACGGCCAGATCGTGGAGTTCTACGTCAACAGCGACAAGCCCTGGATACTCACCGCCAACCCCAGCTCGAGAAATTTCCCTCCGCAGGGTCTGGGCGGCGGCGAATCCGGCAAGCACGGCGTTTTCCATATCAACGGCAAGGAACAACTGGTGCAGGGCAAGGCGCGCATGCAGCCCGGCACGGTCGTCTATATGGAAACCCCGGGGGGCGGCGGTTACGGCAGGCCGGCCTGAACACGAACATCGAAACAACGCGCAACAAACATTCATTCCAGAAGAGGAGAGCACCATGCGCCACATCATCCCCGTCGATTACTCAGCCTTCCCCCCGGACGCTTTCAAGGGCCAGGTGCTCGTCGGCCCGGGCACCGACACCGGCATCGACAGCTGCAAGATCATCTGCTCACGCGTGCCGCCCGGCGGCAAAGGCCCGGACCTGCACACCCATCCCGTTGACCAGTACTACTACATCATCAGCGGCACCATGAATTTCCAGATGGGCGACGAGAAATTCGTGCTGGGACCGCGCACCCTGGTGTCCATTCCCGCCGGCACGCCGCACTGCAACTGGAACGAGAGCAAGGAGGCCGAAGTGCATCTCGAGGTTTTTGTCGGACCGCCCGCGCCGAATTCACTGCAGAAGGTACAGCCGCGCAAGGTTCCCGGCGCCGCGAAGCAGATCCGCACGCTGGACGCAAACGGCTGGAAGCCACTGGTGAAATGGCGCACCCAGCAACTGGCCAAGCGCAGCATGGGCGACTCCGGCGTGGCGCGCATCTACGAGGCCGAGACCGAGATCGGCGGCGGCGGCCCATCCATGCACTTCCACAGCTTCGACCAGTTCTATTTCGTGCTGGAGGGCTCTCTGTCGGTGCAGATCGGCATGAAGAAAATGGTGGCCGGCCCCAATTCGCTGGTCGTGCTGCCGGCCGGCATCCTGCACACCAACATCAACGAGGGTCCCACTCCCGGCCGCCATATCGCCATCCTCGTCCCGGAACCGTTGGGCGACGCCCCGGCCGACTTCCGCGTGGAACTGGTCAAGCACTGAGCTGACAACGCAACTTTCAGGGATACAAAATGAAAATCCTGTTCTTCGATGACTACAGGCTGGGCGTGCTTAAGGGAGACAGCGTGGTGGACGTGTCCACAGTGGTAAGCGCCATACCGCATCTGGGTCCGCATGACCTCATCAACGGCCTGATCACACGCTTCGATGAATTCCGAAAGCCGCTCGAAGCCGCGGTCGCCTCGGGCAACGGCGTGCCCGTTTCCGGCGTGAAAATCCGCCCGCCCCTGCCCCGCCCCGGCAACATCGACTGCATGGCGGTGAACTACATGGAGGACGGCACCCGGGCCGAGCCTGCTCCCATCAACGCCTTCCACAAATCATCGGGCGCCATCATCGGGCCGGGCGACACCATGGTGTTTCCCGACGCGCCTGCCGGCGCCTTCGAGGGCGAGGCGGAAATCGCCGTGGTCATCGGCAAGAAGGCCACGAACGTCAGGGCCGGGGACGCCATGAATCACGTGTTCGGCTACGTCAATTTCATCGACGGATCGGCGCGCGGCCTGCCGCCTCCGGCCAATGTGTTCTTCCAGATGAAGTCGCGCGACACCTTCGCGCCCATCGGGCCCTACCTCGTCACCGCCGACGAAATCCCGGACCCGCACAAGCTGCAGGTCAGGCTGTGGCGCAACGGCCAGCTCACGCAGAACTACAACACCAGCGACATGGCGCACAACATCCCCAAGTGCATCGCCTGGGTATCGGCCATCCACACCCTGAATCCTGGCGACATCCTCGCCATGGGGACCAACCACCGCGGTCTCTCGAGCTTCCAGGACGGTGACAGGATCGAACTGGAAGTTGATGGCCTCGGGCGCCTTCAATTCAGTTGCAGGGACGATCTGAAGCGCACCTGGGCACGCGAGACGCGCCTCGAGCGCGAGCAGAAGGGCCTGCCCGGGCCGTTCCAGCAACTCAGCGGCAAATACGCCAAGCCTTAGGAAGCAGAATTAAATGATCATATTTCTTTTATATAACTGCTTTAAATATTGATATTCTATCGAAATTGATCACAATAATTCATTTCACCAGAGGTGGAACGACACCATGCCGGCGGCGCGCTCCTATTCCGGCTTGATGCCCGCCGCCTTGATCGCCTTGGCCCATTTGGCGATTTCGCTCTTCTGATAGGCGGCCAGCTCCTCGGGCGTGCTGCCGATCGGATCGGCGGCGAGATCAAGGAAGCGTTTCTTCACCTCGGCGCCTGACAGCGATTTGACGATCTCGGCATTCAGGCGGCCGACAATCGCTGCTGGGGTTTTTGCAGGGGCGACGATGGCATACCAGTTGCCCACTTCGAAACCGGGCAGCCCGGACTCGGCAATGGTGGGCATGTCCGGCGCAATCGCGGTGCGCTTCGCGCTGGTCACGGCAATCGCGCGCATCTTGCCCGACTTGATCAGGGGAAGCGCCGCAGAGATGCCGGAGAAATAGAGTTGCACCTGCCCCGCCATGAGATCGTTCATCGCCGGTCCGCCGCCGCTGTAGGGCACATGCACCATCCTGATGTTCGCCGCGGTATTCATCAGTTCGCCGGCCAGGTGCGGCGGCGTGCCGATGCCGGCCGAGGCGAAGTTGAGCTTGCCCGGATTGGCGCGGGCATATTCGATCAGTTCCTTCACGCTCTTCACCGGCAGCTCGGGATTCACGACCAGGATGCTGGGCGCGGTGCCGACAAGGCTGATCGGCGCGAAATCGGCGACTGCGTCATAGGGCAGCTTGAGGTAGAGGCTGGGATTGATGGACAGGGATGCCGTTCCGGAAAACAGCATGGTGTAGCCATCGGGTGCGGCCTTGGCCACGGCCTCCGTGCCGATGATGCCGCCGGCGCCGCCGCGGTTGTCGACAATGATGGCCTGGCCCATCTGCTCGCCCATCTTCTGCGCCAGCAAACGGCCGATGATGTCGTTCGGCCCGCCCGGCGGGAACGGGACGATCATGCGCAGGGCCTTGTTCGGGTAGGTCTGTGCCAGTGCGGCACCGGGCAGTGCCGCTGCAATCAAGACTGTCAGCGCAGCCATGACCAGTTGTGCAATGGGGAAGCTTCTCAAACGACTCTCCTTGTTTGTCTTGTTTTTTCATGGGGCCGCCGCCATCCGCGCCGCGCGCCGCCGCCTGTTTGCATTCTGTACCAAATCTCCGGGCCAAAGTGCGCCGCAAGCGTACGGACCCGGCAGAAAATCAGGCGAGTCCACCAATACCGCGTGCCATCAGCACCCCGCACAGGATGATGAGAATTGTTCCCGCAAGTTCGGCGTGAATGATGCGTTGCATGAGGCGCAGCGTGCTGCTGTCCACGGCCGGCATGCGGCCCTGCGTCACCGCCGTGCGCCAGGACAGGAATTTCAGCGTCGGGTAGACGGACAGCCCGCCGACGATCGCGAACAGCGACAGCTTGGCGATGAAGAATGCGTTGTGGAAATAATAATCCGCGCCCTTTTCAAACCAGAACACGCGGGCCAGGCCCACGGTCAGTACGGCGCCGGCGCAAATGCCGCTCACCTGGTCGGCAGACATCAGGCGGCGCGCATTGGCCACGGTCAGTTCGCCCCGGATCAGCACGAACTCCACGGCAATGGCGGCAAACAGCCCGAAAGCCGCCACGAAATGCAGGAAAGCGAACAGTACGGCCACGGCGGCGCTCCTTTGGCGATCTTATGCAACGGACAATAGCGGACGATAGCAAAAGATAGAGTGTTTCCGCAGGAAGCGCGCGGCGAATCGCACGGCACCGCATGAGATAATCGCGCCGCGCTTCATTGCGCCAACCCGTCCCTGCGCATTCGCCGGGACCTGCCGACAGGAAAGCACCGTGGTCTCCGTCTATTTTCCGTACGCGCTGGGATTGATGACCTTCGTCGGCATACGCGGCGGCCGCGTGCTGCTTGCGCTGTATGCCCTGCAGATGGAGGCGCCCACGGCGATGATCGGCCTGCTCGCGGCGACCTTCTCGGTGCCGCCCATGCTGTTCGCCTACAAGGTCGGGCAGCTCACCGACCGCTTCGGCTCCCGCTGGACGCTCCTCGTCGGCATCATCGGCGCATCGGTGGGCGTGCTGGTGCCGTTTTTCCATCCCGGCGTGCCGTCCCTGTTCGTGGCGGCCTTCCTGAACGGCATCGCCTTCACCTTCTTCAACGTGTCGATGCAGAACGCGGTCGGCCAGCTCAGCACGCCGGAGACCCGCGTGAAGAATTTTGCCAACCTCAGCCTGGTCATCTCGACCGCGCAATTCGTGGCGCCGGTGCTGATCGGCTTTGCCATCGACCACGCCGGCGCCAATCGAAGCTGCCTCTTCGTCACGCTGGCCGGCGCCATTCCGATCCTGATGCTCATGCTGCGCGGCGACGGGCTGCCGCGCGGGTCGGGCAAGGCGGCCGCCAAGGGCGGCGGGCTGCGCGAAATGCTCTCCGATCCTGCAGTGCGCCGCATCCTGGCCATCAGCAGCCTCATGATGACCGGCTATGACCTGTACTTCTTCTACATGCCGGTCCATCTGCACGGCATCGGCTACTCGGCCTCAGCGATCGGCGTGATGCTCGGCATCTTCTCCGGCGCCGGACTGCTGGTGCGCACCATCCTCCCGTGGCTGATCAAGCGCTTCTCGGTGGAGCGCGTGCTGGTCTACTCGTTCTACATCGGCGCTGCGGGCTTTTTCATGATGCCGATGTTTCGCGATGCCTGGGTGCTCGGTGCAATCTCGTTCGTATTCGGCCTGGCCATGAGCGTGGGCCAGCCCATCACCATGGCGCTGTCCTTCACCAATGCCACCGACGGGCGCTCCGGTGCGGCGATGGGCCTGAGGCAGATGGTGAACCACGGGACGCGCGTTGCCGGCCCGCTGGTGTTCGGCTTCGTCGGCACCGTGCTCGGCGGCTTCGGCGTGTTCTGGATCAATGCGCTGATGCTGGCCTGGGGCGGCTTCGCGGTGAAGTCGGGCAGGATGGGCGAGCCCGGGAGCTGAGGAATCAGGCGGCTAGCCGGGCCCGGCCGCCCGCGCCTTCAGCGCGGCATCCACCGCACGCGGCACCAGCGACAGGCTGGCGAGTCGCTCCAGGGCGGGATCGGCACTGTTCCTCGCGTGGTCACGGATGGCGAGCATGGTTTCTCCGGCCGCCGTCTGCAGCCAGAACCAGTCCTGGAATTCGTTTGCAGCATGCCGTCCGGGCTGTGCGGACATCGCCTCGTAATAAAACGCCTTGAGCTCATCGCAGGCCAGCTTGATGGCATCAGCGGGCGCCATGCCGGCGCGGAACACCGGCTGCGGCCGCCCTTCCAGCCACGCCAGCACAAAGGCGACAAGGTCATCGATGGCAAGGCCGGTAACGCCCAGCGTGGTGCGGCCGCGGCGGGCAAGCGCCACATCATGCCAGGCCTTGAGCTGTGCAACTTCATCGGCGAGTTTCTCGGCCAGGGTTCCGCTCGACTGCCTGCGCGGAAAGCTTACCGCACAGGACTGACCCTCGGATTCGGGGCCCAGCTCCTCGTGGGGCGCATCCTCCGGAAAGTCATCCAGGACCGGGCCGGCGCCGCGTTCGAACAGGCCCAGCGCCGCCAGCAGCACGCGGCGCTGGAAGGTTGCATCGCCGGGCACACCGAAGGGGCGGCCGAGCATGAAGGGCACCCACAGCGCGCGCGGTGGAGCGAGCGCGGCGGTGTGTTCGCGCACCAGGCTGATCTGCGTGGTCGGCACGCCTTCCTGTTCCAGGTAATGCCCCAGTGCGCCCACGGCGCACGTGCAGTTGGGTCAGACCGGGGAGAGCAGGACTGCGTCAACTCCGTCGCGCTTCAGGAGGCCGGCGAGTTCGCGCGCCTTGGGCTCGTAGTTCGTCACCGGCGACACGGCGCCCATGAAGGAATAGTGGAAGCCTGCGACCGCCCCTACCATGCCGTCACGCACCAGCTCCTTCAGCCGGTCCAGCGGAAAAGCCACATTCCAGTCCTGCTGGAAGCCGCTGCGATCGAAGTTCACCGAAGAATGGCTCATCACCAGGTCAGCCGCGGCGGCATCACCGGGAATCACCCGGTAGTCCATGCCGGCTGCCCCGCCGCCGAAAGGGCGATCTCCACGCACATGCAGGCCGGCAGTGGTCACGATAGCCACGCGCCGCGCCGCCAGCGCCGGACCGGTTGCCCAGGGCCGGCCCGGGAATGCCGGCAGCGCAGGCACTTTCTTGAGCATGTTGTCGCGATCGGATTCGGGGAGGTCTGCCAGTCGCACCATGATGGATTCCTTCTGAAATCTTCCGGGCAAACACCCTGCAACACCGTTGCGGGTCTGTTGCCGACGCGCTTCACTATAATGGATTCATGATGCGGACATCCCCGGAGTATTGCAACCAGCCGGTTCCGGGCCGCGGCCGCTGATGCTGCGCCTGTTCATCCTCGTCGCCCTGCTGCACCTGTACATCGGGCTGCGCATCGTCGGCGACCTGCCCGGCGGCCTGCCGCAACTTGCGGCGCTGCTCTACCTCATCGCCTCGGCCACGCTGATGCCGCTGGCCATGCTGTCGCGGCGCATGTCTGCGGCGCGCGCCGAACGCATGGCCTGGCTGCCCTGGGCGGGGTTCATTGCCATGGGGGCGTTCTCCTCGCTGTTTGTGCTGACAGCGCTGCGCGACGTGGCGCTGCTGGCTGGCGGCACCGCCGACCTGCTGCTCGTCCCGATCTACGCAGAAGTGGAGCGCTTCCGGGCGCTGAGTGCCGCAGCGATCCTGGTGCTCGCACTGCTCATTACGGCAATCGGCTTCGTCAACGCCCGCCGCCGCGCGGCGGTGCGTGATGTCGATGTGCCGGTCACGGGGCTTCCCGCAACACTGGAAGGCTTCACCATCGTGCAGATCAGCGACATCCATGTCGGCGCGACCATACGCGGCGGCTACGTCAGCGCCATTGTCGATGCGGTGAACTCACTGCAAGCCGACCTGATCGCAGTGACCGGCGATATCGTCGATGGCAGCGTGGCGCAGCTTGCCACGCACACCGAGCCGCTGGCGCGGCTGTCAGCACGGCATGGCGCTTTTTTCATCACGGGCAACCACGAGTACTACTCCGGTGCGCATGCCTGGGCTGCGGAAATGCGCCGCCTCGGTCTCCATGTGCTGCTGAACGAACACCAGGTCGTGGAACACGATGGCGCACACGTCGTGGTGGCTGGCATTACCGATTACAGCGCCGAGCATTTCGATCCGGCAGAGAAAAGCGATCCCGCAGCAGCGCTGGCCGGGGCGCCCGCCAATGCTGCATTCACACTGCTGCTCGCCCATCAGCCGCGCTCGGGCTTTGCCGCCCGGGGCTTGGGCATTGACCTCCAATTGTCCGGCCACACGCATGGCGGACAATTCCTGCCCTGGAACTGGTTTGTGCGATTGCAGCAGCCCTTCACCGCCGGACTGCATCGCTTCGGGGACTTCCGGATCTACGTCAGCCGCGGCACCGGCTACTGGGGCCCACCCCTGCGGTTCGGTGCGCCCTCGGAGATCACGAGGCTGCGGCTGCGGGCAGTTATCTGAAATAGCAACTGATCACAATCATTCGTTAATTACGCATTATTGAATGATAAAAAACCGAAACTGATTTTAATAAAAAGGCCGTTTGCGGGCACGGCTCACTGCCTGCCTGTGCGCTCGAACCGGGCCCATGGCTCGACATCCCCGTAGACCGGGACGACCAGAATTACATCAAGATGATAATTCTGAAGTTTTGCAATCAGCGATCCATCCTCAGCGACCGACAGATACACGTTCGTCTGTGAAGCGCCAATCCCGACATTCGGGAACGACCATGATGACTGGGAAACCTGCGGGCATGCCAGCGTTTCCCGGATGCAGAAGCAGTTCGAGAGCTCGCGTCGGGGCTCGCCGTCCAGGTCCGACGCCACGCCAAGCGTCGCGAACGTATCGCCATTGCGGTCGGGCCTGCGCGTCTGGATGTCGAGAGTAACGTGATCGGCATTCAGCTTCAGTTCAAGCGCACGCATGAGCGTGACGGCCTGCTTCTGTCCGCCGGCCGCCGCGAGCACGCCCTCGTTTGCGTAGGTCCCGGCGATAGCCCGGCACTCCCGGCCGAGCGTTGAAACGCGCGACCACTCGGACGGATAAGCCTGATCGGACTGCAACGACATCGGAGGCATCACGCAGCCCGGGATGACGGAAGCTGTGGCCAGCAGGCAGATCCGGTGCCGCAACAATGGTCGAAACACCTTTGCCAGACCGATACAGAGCCTGTCCATCGCTGGCATTCTTCAGGACTTCGCTTTCTTCGACGGCTTCGAAGACTTCGAAGGCTTTGAAGTTTTCAACTTCCCGGCACTGTTGAAAGCAATTGCCTGCCGGATGAGCGCCTTGAACGCTGCGCCGTCCACGGTTACTCCTTCATGGATGTCGATCGCGCGGCGCATGTTGCCATCGAGGCTCGCGTTGAACAGCCGGGCCGGGTCCTTCAGCGATGCGCCCTTGGCGAAGGTCAGCTTCACCTTGTCCTTGTAAGTCTCACCGGTGCAGAGGATGCCGTCGTGCGACCAGACCGGGATATCCCACTTCCACTCCTCAACGACATCCGGGTCCGCCTGCTGGATGAGCTTGCGCATCCTGCCGAGTGCTTTCCCGCGCCAGCCACCGAGTTCGGCGACTCTTTCCGAGATGCGCTCCGGGGCCGACCGTGTTTCGATTGCAACCGACTTTTTCATGTTCACCTCCGGTGAGGTTGCCGATGCCTTCATCTGACGCTACTTGACGCTGTCGGGGAGCTTTGAGGCCATCATCCGGCGCCGGTCAAACCTGCGACCGTCCATGATGAACGTTCCGTCGCCAACCGCGTGGATCATGCGCTTTTCCTTGCGCGTGCTGTCGACGCATGCGGCAACGCCCTCCAGCACGACGATGTTGTGCTTCCCGACGAAGTCGATGACCTTGCACTCGATGTTGGCAAGGCACTCCTTGATCAGTGGCGCCCTGACAAACTTGCCCGGCACGGGCGTGAGCTTGAACCGGGCGAACTTGTCAACCTCCGCTCCGGTGCACGTCCCGATGCCGACCACCGTGTCGAGCATATCGACCGTGGGAATGGCGATCACGCACTCCCTGTGCTTTTTCAATGCCGCGAACGAATGGTTCCACTCGCCGGTGGTAATCGCAAACACCGGGGTGAAATCCATCACCATCGTCCAGGAAATGGTCATGATGTTGTTCCCGCCGTCCTTGCGCCCGTCGTGGGTGGTCACGAGGACGACAGGCCCCGGCTCCAGCAACGTAAAGGCCCGGCCCAGTTTCAACTGACGCATGGGTGCTCCTCGCGATGTTCCCCGATCCCATGGCCCGGCACCAGGTCGGCAAAACAGAATCCGTCGCGCTCCACGATCTCGCCCACGGACGCGGACAACCGCTCGCGGAACATCGGCCCGGCCAGCACGCAGGTGTGGAACTCGCCGTTCTCGCCGCAGGGATCAACGCCCTCGGGCAGTTCGTCGAGCAGCGCGTGGTCGAACCGGCGGCCGACGAAAGAGCCAGGAAGTTTTTTCGGATCGACGCAGGTGAGTACCGCCTCGACGCCGGCATCGACCATGCGCCGCGCCAGTGGCCCGGTCGGCTCATGCCAGATCGGAAACAGTGGCGCAAGGCCGGAGCCTGCGAGCTGCTTCACCCGATAGGCGCGGATGTCCTCGAGGAACAGGTCCCCGAAGGCAACATGCGTTGCCCCCTTGCGGAGCCCGTCCTCGATCGCCCCGCGCATGGCGCGCTCGTACACCTCGTTGGTGCAGGGCCACGGCAGTTCGATGATGTGGAGCGGAAGCCCGACCGCGCGCGCCTGGGCCTCGAGGATGGCCTGCCGCGTGGAATGCATGGCGACCCGGCTGTGCGTGGTGTTGACCGTGGTGAGCAGGCCGACCACTTCAACCTCCGGATCTTCACGGAGCACTTTCAGGGTCCAGGCGCTGTCCTTGCCGGAACTCCAGGAGAGCAGCACGCGGCGGGACATTACACGCTCCTTCTCTGGCAGGACGTCAGGCTGCTGATGGCGACAGTAATGCGAAATCGTGACATGTCTTTTGAGCGCTTTCCGGCCGAACGATCAGGCCTAGCTTCATTGCAGGGAATCATTGAGCAGGTGCGCGAGGCGCAGGCCGGCGTTTTCCATCTGTTTGCGTGCGGTGGCTGCCGCCTGCTGCATGTAGGCGTCGTCCACCATCAACGGCGTCTTGAGATGCGTGTTGCATGAGAAGCCGGGCAGCGTGTCATAGGCGGAGCTTCGCGCCACGTCGCGTGCCTCCTTCATCCATTGTGTGGGTGCATCGGCAGGCAGTGGTTTGGCGTCTGCAAGGCGGCCCTGCAGCGGGCCACCCTTCAGTGCCAGCACCGCGACGTCGATGTCCCACAACGAATGGAAGGTCGTGCCCGGCTTGACCTCCCCGCCGATGATCCCGGCCGGAATATTGCCCCTGTCGATGTTCACGCCGGAGTGCAGGGGCTGATGCAGGTCGCCGACCAGGTGCACGACCCATTTCAGCGCCTCGTTGCGCGCCCGCGCCGGCTGGCTGCGGTCCCTGAGGATGGCGGCATATTTGATGATCAGCCGGTCAACGCAGTAGCCGTCCTTGCAGGCACCGAGCCTGTCGCTGCACACCGGATTGGCACGGGTGTGCCAGCCCTTGTAGGTGTCGGGCTGCGCAATGTCGCGAATCTCGTCCGCCCACGATGCCACCGAGGCCAGCGTCTTGCGATGCGAGGGCTTTTCGTTGCGATCGAGATCGTCGGCAAGCAGGACCTGCACCTGTGCCAGGGCCTCGGGACTGAGGTTCTTCTGGGCAAGCGTGGCGACTGCCGCATGCCCCTGTCGGCCCCACGCAAACGCGCTGGCCGGACACAGGCCCAGGCAAACCGCCACGATCACCATCCAGCGCATTGCGATGCCTCTCTATTCCGTTCCGCACGGCAAATCGGTCACTGGAGACAGTATAGATTTTTTCGTCTGATCGCCGGATATCGCGCCCACCGAGCGCGCAGCGCAGCAGACGCCATTTCGCTGATTCCATCGCGCGCGTCCAAGTGCGGGATTGTTGTTAAACCGCATACTTTTTTCCAGAACGCGCCCAACAGCGCCACCTGAACGGTATGTCTGCTCCGATCCCGAATGTGCGCGTTTGACGCGCACAGGCCTTGAACCTCGTGCGGGGCGGAGCATAATGGCGGCGCCTGGAACAGGCCGGGCCCACGACAGCGCCAGGCCGGTCTATTCGCCGCAGGCGAACAGGCCAACGGCCAACAGACCAGGGAGGAGCAATGCCACTCAGACTCGCGTTCTGTATCGCAGCCCCCGCCGCGTTGTTGTCCGGCGCCGCCACAGGCCAGGGCTCGACGGCCACGTTCCCTTCCCGGCCGGTGACGATGATTGTTTCGACCTCACCCGGCGGCCCCAACGATGCCGAGGCACGCCTCTACGCCACGAAAATGACCGAACTGATGGGGCAGTCGTTCATCCTCGACTTCAAGCCCGGCGCGGGTTCCACCATAGGCGCTGCTTATGTCGCCAAGTCACCGCCCGACGGATATACGCTGCTGACAGCCGGCGCCAGCTTCACCGTATTCCCCGCGCTCTATCCCGACCTGACCTTCGACACCATCAAGGACCTCACGGCAGTTTCGCTGATGAGCCTGAGGTCCTCGGTGCTGCTGGCGTCGAAGTCGTTCGCCCCCCAGGGCATCAGGGAATACCTCGCCTACGCGAAGGCCAATCCGGGCAAGATCAACTTCGCGACCTCGGGCGCAGGCGGCGCCAACCACCTGGCGGGCGCATGGCTGCACAGCATGACCGACACCAAGGTCACCTTCGTGCACTACAAGGGAACGGGGCCGCTGATGGTCGACCTGCTGGCCGGACGCGTGGACGTGGCGCCGACGTCCCTCATTACTTCGGTTCCGCTGGTGAAGTCTGGCAAAGTCCGCGCCCTCGCCATGATGAACGACCAGCAATCAGCCCTGCTGCCCGGCGTGACCAGCGTGGCGCAGCAGGGCGTAACCGGATACAACCCCGCCACCTGGTTCGGGATCCTCGCCCCCGGCGCCACGCCGGCCGCAATCGTGAACAAGCTGGCCGAAGGATTCATCAAGGTGGCCAATTCGCCTGACGTCGCCGGCGCGATGGAGGCCGATGGCGGCACCATGGTGGGAAGCACGCCGGCGGAGTTTCGCAAGGTCATCGTCAACGATACCGCCCGCTGGCGCACGGTGATCCGCGAGGCCGGCATCAGGCTGGAACCCTGACCCTGCATTGCAGGAATAAACTATTGATCACATTATTTACAGAAAATTGCTAATAATGGATACTTCTTTTTAATATTGATAATAATTAATTCACCCCGAGCAGCGCCAGCGCCACCGGTATGGTGATCGAAGACAGCGCCACCGACAGCACCATGGCAAAGGCGATCGTGCCCTCCAGTGTCCTGAACTCACGCGCCATGAGGTAGACGTTTGCGCCGGTGGGCGCGGCGGCAAGCAACACCACCGCCTGGGTATGCAGCGGCGAGAGACCGACCCAGCGTGCAAGGCCATAGACCAGCAGCGGCTGCACCACCAGCTTCAGCGCGCAGATCACCATCGATTCCTTCATGCCCTCCTGCAGCGAATAGGTGGCAAGGCCCATGCCGAGGGCCACCAGCGCCAGCGGTGCGGCGGCCTCTCCGACCAGCACGAAGGTGCTGTCGATCACCGTGGGCAGCGGGATGCCGGTGAAGCCGAACAGCGTGCCGCCGAGGATGCTGGCAACAATGGGATTCGTGATCACGTCCTTCGCGGTTTTCGCGAGGCCGGCAAGCGACGTCGAACGATTTCGGGCCCATTCCACCGACACCGTCACCAGCGTCCACAGCAGGAAGGCATTGAACACGAGGATGAGCGACACCGCCGGCACCGCCGCGTCGCCCAGCGTGATCTTGGACAGCGGCAGCCCGAGCAGCACGATGTTGGAGAACACCGCACCCAGGCCGAACACCGATTGCGACACCCCGTCCATGCGGAACATGAAGCGCGCAAGGATTCGGCCCAGAACGAAAATCGCGAGGCAGCTCCCGAAAAAAACAATGAGCAGCATCCAGTTTGGCGGCGGCAGGTTCGACACGCCGGACATGAGGCGGAACAGCATGGCGGGAATCGCCACCGAGAACACGAAGCGCGTCAGGCCGTCGGCGATTTCCTTGGGCCAGCTTCCCCACTGCACCAGGGCATAACCGAGCAGCACCAGCAGGAACAGCGGTGCGGTGAGGAGGATCAGGTGCTGCAGCATGGAAGCGGCCTTGTTGCCCGTTGAGGGGAGCGACATTATCGCCCACCCCGAGGACAGCTCCCTTCCGGAGGGACGCCTATGCCTTTTTCTTCCCGGCCAGCCGCTTTTTCTCGCGCTCGTAATTGTCCAGCGCCACCTGCACCAGCGGCTGGCGCTTGGCGCCTTCCAGCATCTTCAGCGACTGGCTGAGCTGGGGCTGGGCGATGTTGAGCCGCTGCGCCGCGCGCCCGAAATGCAGCTCCTCGGCGACGGCAATGAACTGCTGGTAGCGCTTGAATGACATGGTCGCATTCCGTGCGGACAAAAACGTACAAGGGGTACAAGGCAAGGTACAAGGCGTGCAAGGCGCCCATGATGCCACTGTCCGGGGCCATATTCCATGCGCTTCGGTGCCCCGGTTCCCTGCCGGTCGCTGTCAGCGGAGCGCAGGGGGTGGCAGGGTAGAATCAGGGCCCCATGCCCATCTATTTCGTCTTCGCGCTCAACATCGTCAATACCTCAGGCACCTTCGCGAACCGCGTGCTGCTGGCGCTGTTCGCGCTGCAACTGGGCGCATCGCCGGTGATGATCGGCCTGCTCGGTGCGACGTTCGCGGTGTTCCCGACGCTGCTGGCCGTGACCGCGGGGCGCATGACCGACCGTTACGGCTCGCGCTACCTGCTGATGTTCGGCACCAGCGGCACGGCCATCGGCATGCTGATGCCGTATTTCTTTCCGTCGCTGACCACGGTGCTGATTGCCGCGCTCATGTGTGGCCTGTCGCAGGTGTTCTTCAACCTGTCGACGCAGAACCTCACCGGCCTGCTCAGCACGCCCGACAACCGGGCGCGCAATTTCGCGAACTACGCGCTGACGAATTCCATGGGCCAGTTTTTCGGCCCGCTGATGGGCGGCTTCGCCATCGACCATTTCGTGAACACCACGGCCAGCATGCTGCTGGGCCTGTTTGCCTTCATTCCGCTGCTCATGCTGCTCTTCAGGCGTGCGCCGCTGGAGGCGGGCATCGTGAAAAAGAAAAAGGAAGGCAAGGCAGCCGGCGGCAATGCGGTGCCGGCCGCGGGCGGCGCCATGGCCATGCTGAAGGATCCGAACATCCGCCGCACGCTCTATACCGGCAGCCTGCTCAATGCCGGGCTGAACCTCTACCAGTTCTACATGCCGGTGTATGCCGTGTCCGTGGGCCTGTCCGCGTCGCTGGTCGGCATCATCATGGCCATGAATTCCACTGCGGCCTTCGTGGTGCGCGCCATCCTGCCGGGCCTGATCAAGCGCCTCAACGAGGATCGCGTGCTTATCCTCTCCTTTGCGCTGGGTGCAGCCAGCCTCGTGCTCATCCCGGTGTTCCACAATGCGTGGATGCTCGGCCTGCTGTCCTTTGCCTTCGGCCTGGGCATGGGCGCCGGCCAGCCCATCGTTACCATGCAGATGTTCACGAACTCGGCCGAGGGGCGCTCGGGCGAGGGCATCGGCCTGAAGATGACCACGAACCAGCTCACCAAGATCATCAGCCCGCTGTTCTTCGGCGCCGTGGCCTCGGCCTTCGGCCTCCTGCCCATGTTCTGGATGAATGCAATGCTGATGGGCACCGGCGGCTACCTCGCGCGCGTGCGCAACAAGCCGAAAGCCGCGGGCAGGGCCTAGCTCACGCAGGAGAGGTGCCGGCTTGTCCTTCGACAGGCTCAGGACGAACGGTGGTTGATCAACCGACTTTGATAGATTCAGTTCGTGGTGATCCTGAGCCTGTCGAAGGATCGAACCATGAACGGAACCTGCCTTGGTGCCTGGCAAGACTTGCAGTCGTAGAATTTCAGCGCTTCACTTCAATTAAAAAAGGGGAGGGAGACATGCTGGATCGGGTTGATCGGGTGCAGATCGCGGTGGGCGACCGGGTCAGGGCCGCCGCCGCATTTACCGCGTTGCTTGGCGCCGAAGTGGTGCGTGAATCGGCGAGTGCCTACCTTGGTGCGAAGCGCACCGTGCTGGCGGTGGGCGAGAGTGAAATGGAATTGTGTTCGCCCGACGGCGAGGGACGGCTGGCGGAGATCATGCGCCGGCGCGGCGAGGGATTGATCGGCGCGGGATTTTCCACTCCGGAACCGGAGCTGCTCCGTCGGCGCATCGTGGCGCTGGGCTACTCGCCGATCGAAGACGGCGGGCAGTTCTATCTCGAGCCCGAACAGCATTTCGGCATGCGCTTTGTCATTTCGAAGAGCACGCCCCGCCTGCGCGTGGGGCCGGTGAGCTTCCTCTATGAAGTCACGAACACACTGACCAGCGACTGGCGCCTGGCAGCGTCGCAATATGCCGCGATGTTCGGGCTGGACACGACGCGCTTCAGCGCCATCCACAGCGAGCGCTTCAAGTATGACGGCACGCTCACGCTGTTCAATCCGCCGGACCGCCTCGACCGCATCGAGATCTCGCAGGTCAATACCACCGAGAGTGCCATGGGCCGCTGGGCGCAGAAGTGGGGCGATTCCATGTACATGTGCTATGTGGAGGCGCACGACCTGCCGGCCGTGATCGGCAGGCTCAATTCAGCAGGCGCGCGCTGGACGCCGCGCGGTGGCGACAAGGCCACCGAGGGTGACGGGCTGTGGGTGCATCCGAGTGCGCTGCACGGCCTGCTGCTGGGTGTCTCGCGCAGTACATTGGCATGGCACTGGTCGGGCCGGCCGGCACTGGTGGTGGGCGAAGCGAAGCCGCCGCATCCCAATCCGAGGCCGTCCTGAGGGCGGGTTAACCATCAAGTTGTGTGATCATAATATATTCGTGAGTTTGCTTTGATAAACATTAAATTTATGAAAATGATCATAAAAATGTCCCGTTTTTGCGCGGTTTTACACCATTGAAATTCTGCATCCGCTCTGCAGCGGCGGCGGAACCGCAATTCCTGCTACCGGGCGCGGCCGGCACGCCGGCCGAATAGCGTTTATAGTGCGCTCCCTATGAAGCCCGATCCCTTGCGCGTATTGCTGGCCGCCGCGGTCCTAGCTGCGAGCTTTGCGGCACACGCCGACATCTATCGCACCACGGACCTGAAGACCGGTGCCGTGACCTACACGAACATTGCGCGTCCGGTGGGCGGCAATTACAAACTCGTGCTGCGGGAGGGTTTCGTGTCGGAGCCGGTCATATCGGGTGGCCGGGCGCAGGCGCGAGGCGTTCCGCTAACCTTCAGCTGGGCGGAGAAGAGCAAGCTGTTTGCCCGTCACATCGCAGAAGCCGCGAAGGCCACTGCCGTTGAACCGGCGCTGATCCGCGCAGTGATCTCTGCCGAGTCCGCGTTCAATCCCTTTGCAGAGTCCACGGCGGGCGCGGTCGGCTTGATGCAACTGATGCCCGGCACTGCGCAACGCTACGGTGTTGCCAACCGCCGCGATCCTGCCCAGAACATCCATGGCGGCGCGCGCTACCTGCGCGACCTGCTGCAGATGTTCAACAACAACATTCCGCTGGCGCTGGCCGCCTACAACGCCGGCGAAGACGCGGTCATTCGCTACGGCAACCGCATCCCGCCCTATCGCGAGACCATCGATTACGTGCCGCGCGTGATGCGCTATTACGTGCAATTCCGCTCGGCCGCCTGAGTACGCCTGAATCGGCTTCCCGAATGAAAGACGGCCCTGCGCACAATGCGCAGGGCCGTTCTGTTTTGTGAAGCCGTGCGCTCCTGCACCATCCAGCGTCCGCCTACCAGCGTCCACGGCCTCCATAACGGTAGTAGGAAGGGCCGGAATAGTACGGACCGGAATAGCGCGGACCGTAGTACCCGGGGCTGACATACACGCCGACGCCAACCGGCGGCCCTATCGGAACCACCGCACAACCCGCCAGCGCCACGACGGCCAGCAACAGTACCGCCACGATTTTCATGATGGCTTATCCGCGCATCATGTCGTGATGGGGGCCGCCATGTTCACCGCCACCGTGCCCGCCCATGAAGCCGTGTCCGCCCATCATGCCGCCGTGGCGCGGATTGAGCACCTGGTCGGCGACCTTCTGCTGCTCGGGCGATAGCACGGCATACAGGGGCTTTTGCGCCGCAATGCGCTCACCCAGTCGGGTGCTCGCCTGGCCGAGCATGGCCTGCTCGCGTTCAAGGCGCTCGATGGCGTTGGCTGGTGCGGCGGGGCGCGCGCCGTGCGGTGGCATGGAAGCAAAGCGTTGCTCCATCTCTTTTGCCTGCTTGCGCGCATAGGCTGCGTAGCCGTCCCACTGTGCCTGCTGCTGCGGGGTGATCTTGAGCGCCGTGCGCTGGTAGGCGAGGCTCGCCTCGACACGCTCGGTGGGCTTGCTGAAGGCGCGCGGTTCGCGATTCTGGTGGTGATCGAACTGCGGAGCCGGTGCGGCGGCCGGGGGCTTGGCCGCGCCGGGGGTTTGCGCCGTGACGGGCGTGGTTGTCGCCGCGAAGGTTGCAAATGCGGCAACAACGGCGGAAATCAATGATGCTCTCTTGAACGTGTTCACGAAAACCTCCTGTGAGTGAATGCTGCAGTTCCACTCTAGGCAGGCGGCATCGCGATCACAAGCATCTTTGTGTATCGCATTGTTACGGTGTAACGGCGAGTACACACCTTGCGCTTCCGCGGAAATGGCGGAAGCGCCTGATTACAGGCGCTGATTCAGGCTTTCTGCAAAACGATGAACAGGCGCCGGAACGGAAACAGCGTCCTGCCATCGGCGCGCTGCGGGTAGGCGATGCGCGTGCGCGCGGCATAGTCCTCCTCAAAGGCGTCGCGATCGGACTCCGGCAGCGCGTCGAGAAACTGCCTAAGCCAGGTGCCCTTGGTGAATTCCTTTACGGGGTCTTTGCCTTCCAGCGCCTGCAGGTATTCGGTTTCCCAGATGTCCAGGCGCTTCGCCAGCGGTGCGAGCAGGTCGTAGTACCACTCGGGTCCGGTGGCGGGCGTGCGCATTGTGAAGTTCGCAAACTTCGCGCGCCAGCGCTCCGACAGCATGGTGTCGGTGATCAGCGTATGCGAGGGTGCGTTGAAGTTGCGCGGCATCTGCACGGCAAGCACTCCGCCGGGTGCGAGATGGGCGACGAGTTCGGGGAACAGCTTTTCGTGCGCCGGCAGCCAGTGCAGCGCGGCGTTGGAATAGATGACATCCGCGGGCCCTGCAGGTTGCCACTCCGCGAGGCCCTGCTGCACCCATTTCACGCCGGGCATTTCCTGTTCCGCTTTTTTCAGCATCTCGGCGGAATCGTCCACGCCTGTGACGACTGCACCCGGCCAGCGCTCGGCAATCATGCGCGTGACATTGCCCGCACCGCAGCCCAGGTCATAGACCGTCTTCGGCGCGGCGAGCGAGATGCCCGCCAGCAGGTCCATGGCCGGGCGAAAGCGCGGCGCGGCAAACTTCAGGTATTGATCCGGATTCCAGCTCATCGTTCCTCTTCAGTCTTCATCAGGCAAGTTTTTTCGCCGCAGCGCGTGCCCGCACCGCTGCGGCGCGTGCCATGGTGGCGCAATGGCCGGTGTAGGCCACCGGGTCGAGCAGCGCATTGATCTGCGCCGGTTTCAGGTGTGCGGTGACGCGCGGATCGGCGGCGAGCAGCGACGAGAACGATTTTCCCTCGACAAAGGCCGCCTGCGCGGCATCGTAGATGACGTCGTGCGCGTGCTGGCGGCCGAGCGCCGTGCCGAGATCCAGCATCACGGCCTCGGCCATGATCAGTCCGCCGCCCAGGTCGAGGTTGGCGCGCATGCGCCTGGGGTCGAGGCGCAGGCCGCGCATCACCTCGAGCAGGCGCGAGAGCATGTCGCCGGTCTGGATGCAGGCGCGCGATTCGGCCGCGTCCATCATCACGGTCGTGGTGCGGTCGGCTTCGTGCTCGGTCTGCATGGCCTCCAGCGCCAGTGGCACGATCGAACGGATTTCCGCGGCCGTGCCGACGATGTCCTGGCAGAGCTTCGGATTGCGCTTCTGCGGCATGGTGGATGAGCCCACGGTGCCGGGCGGCACGGGCTCCTCGACTTCACCGAACTCGGTTTTCATCAGCGTGTAGATTTCGCGGCCGACGCGGCTGCAGGTGGCCGCCAGCATGCCGAGGAGGCAGATGTTTTCAGTGAGGTGGTCGCCGATGGCGCGCGAGGGCACGGCCATGGGCGGCATGCCCAGCTCGCGGCCCATGGCAGCCTGCACCGCGGGGCCATCGGCGCCCAGCGAGGCGAAGGTGCCGGCGGCACCGCCCAGCATGGCCACGAAGATGCGTGGCCTGGCCTGCTCGAAGCGGTCCACATGCCGCAGCAGTTCATCGATCCAGGTGGCAACCTTGAAGCCGAAGGTCGCCGGTACGGCGTGCTGGCCGTGGGTGCGCGCAGCCATCGGCATGTCGGCGCCTTTTTCGGCGAGGTCGGCCATGGCGCTGAGGATTTCGCCGATGAGCCGCAGGAAGATGGCGTGTGCCTGGCGCAGCACCAGGATGTCGCCGGTCTGCGTGATGTTCTGCGTGGTGGCGCCCCAGTGCACCCAGCCGCCGTGCGGCTCACCGACGATGCGCCCGAGTTCCCAGACCAGCGGCACGATCGTATGTCCGGTACGCCGGAAGCCTTCGTCGATGCGCGCGCGGTCCATCAGTTCAAGCTTTGCCTTGGCGGTGATCGCGACGGCTGCTTCTTTCGGAATGATGCCAAGGCCGGCCTGGGCCCGCGCCAGCGCAGCCTCGACGTCCATCCAGGCCTGCCAGCGGTTGTCCTGGTTGTAGAGCGCGCGCAGTCCGGGGTCTGCGATGCGGGTGGCCGTGGCCAGTGTGTCGGTATTGCTCATGACGTCTCCTCCGCTGTTTTGTGTTTATTGGAGGATATTAGAACCGATTTTCAAAAGGCACTGAAATTCGTACTGTCATTCCGAGGCTGAAAGCCGGGGAATCCGCCTTTAATGCCGGTCCAGAAGCAGGTTCCCCGCTCTGCCCGGAATGACATGGCCCGGGCTGCCATCATCTCCAATCAAAGTGGCCCGCAGACGATCAACCAGTTCCATCTCGGCATCGTCATCGCTGCGCGGATAGTTCTTCAGCAATGCCCGCAGCGTCGGGGCGGAGGGTGGCGCGGCTTCGCGCACGCGCCTGAGCTGTTCCATTGCATGAGTCCGTTGCTCGATCAGCTTGGGGATCTGGTCATCGCAATGCGCGATTGGCGTCGGGTAGTGGCGCACTTCATCGAACAATTCCTGATAGCGGCGCGCGAGGTGCGCTTCCAGCGCCGACCAGAGGCGATCGATGTCGGTGGACATCAGCCCTGCTTTCCCTTGAGCACGGCGAACACGTCCGGATTGATCACATTTGTCGGTTTGCCGGCCGCATAGGCGAGGATCTGGTCGAAGATGTCCGAGAACTGCAGTTCGTATTCATCGCGCGTCACATAGCCGATGTGCGGCGTGCACACGACATTGGGCAGGTTGAGCAGGGGGTGGGTCTTGTCGACCAGCGGTTCGGACTCGTACACGTCCACGCCCGCAAGCCCGGGGCGTCCGGCGCGCAGCGCATCGACGAGCGCGCCCGGGGCGACGAGGCCGGCGCGGCTGGTGTTCACCAGCATGGCGGTGGGCTTCATGCGCGCCAGGTCTTCGGCGGCGACGATGCCGCGCGTGGCCGGCACCAGGCGCATGTGCAGCGAGATGACATCGCTCTGTTCGAAAAAGGTCTTCTTGTCCGGAGCAGTGGCGTAGCCGTCGACGCGCGCCTTCTCGCGCGAGGCCTCGCGCGCCCACACCAGTATGTTCATGCCGAAGGCGCGGCCCACGTCGGCGACCGCGCCACCGATGCGCCCGTAGCCGAAGATGCCCAGCGTCTTGTGGCGCAGCGTGTCGCCCATCCCGGATTGCCAGCGGCCTTCCTGCAGCGAGCGCATCTGCTGCGGCAGGCGGCGCGCCGCGGCGAGGATCAGCGCCCAGGTGTGTTCGGCGGTGGCATAGGAGGGGACGCCGGCATGCTGTTCGGAGGAGAGGATGACGCCGCGTTGCGTGCACACATCGAGGTCGATGTGCGGCCACACGCTGCGCTGGCTGATCAGGCGCAGTTTCGGCAGGCGCTCGAGCAGCGGGCCGCGGATCTGCGTGCGCTCGCGGATCAGCACCAGCGCCTCGGTGTCGGCGAGGCGCGCCGCCAGCGCATCGGTGTCCTGCACATGGTCGTTCCACACCGTGACCTCGTGGCCCTTCAGCTTGGCGAAGCAGGGCAGGGTGCGGATGGTGTCGAAGTAGTCGTCAAGGATGGTGATTTTCATGCGGTTCGCTCTCGTGAATTGGCTCGTGAATTGGTTCGTAAAGCGGCGTCCATGGACGCATTGTGCAAAGTTGCGCCCGTCTCGTAAAATGAATTTATTGCCGTCATTGATGAGATTTTCTCATGGACGACCGGGCGGGGAGCGGGGCATGAAAATCGACATGCTGGGCGTGCAGGCCTTTGTTGCCGTGGCCGACCACGGCGGCTTCGGCCGCGCCGCCGATGTGCTCAACATCACCCAGACGGCGCTGAGCCGCCGCCTGCAGACGCTGGAGGGCTTCCTTGGCGTGAAGCTGGTGGAGCGCACCACGCGTTCGGTGGCGCTGACCGGCATCGGCGAGAACTTCCTGCCGCAGGCGCGCCGCCTGATGACCGACCTGTCCGCGGCGCTCGTGGAAATCCGCGAAACCGGCAAGGCCCTGCGCGGTGACGTCACGATGGCCTGTGTGCCCACGGTGGGCGTGCAATACCTGCCGCGTATCCTGCAGGATTACTGCGCGCGTTTCCCCGACAACCGCATCCGTGTGCTCGACCACGCCTCGTCCGGTGTGGAGCAGGTGGTACTGCGGCGCGAAGCCGAATTCGGCATCAACATCGCGGGCCGCTACCATCCGGAACTGGAGAGCACGCCCTTGCTGCAGGACCGTTTCGTCGCGGTGTGTCGCGAAGACCATGCGCTGGCCGGACGCAAACGGCTGCCGTGGCGGCAACTCAAACCGCACCGGATTATTTTTCCGGGCTCCGACAGCAGCAACCGGCCATTGCTGGACATGGCCTTTGGCAATGCGGCGGCAACGGGTGCTGCGTTGCAGCCGATCTATGAGGTGCAGCGCAGTTCGACGGCGGTGGGACTGGTGGCGCAGGGCCTCGGCGTGGCCGTGGTGCCGAGCCTCGCGATCCAGCGCGGTGCGTATCCCCGCCTGCGCGTGCTTGCGCTGACCGATCCGGTGGTGACCCGCACGTTCGTTCTGCTGTTGCGCAAGAGCGCGCACCTGTCGCCGGCGGCGCAGGCGTTGTATGACATCATCCTCAGGCAGGCGATGGGATGATGCGCGGGTGATTGTTGATCAAATCAATTTGCAAAGAGGTTTCATATGACCGTTGCGGGCGAACTTGCCGTTTTTCTCACGGGGCGTGCCCACGTCGATCTGCCGCCGCGCGCAATGGAGTATGCGGCCATGCTGGTATCCAGCACCATTGCCAGCGCGGCGCTCGGTTCCACGCTTGAATCCGCAAAAATCATGCGGACGCTGGAACAGCAGCGTGGCGGCGTGGCCGAGGCGACCGTGTGGTTCGGCGATGCGCCCAAGCTGCCAGTTGCGGCCGCCGCGCGCATCAACGCCCTGATGAGCGACGCCGCAGCCTCCGACGACAGCGATCTTCGCAATATTGTCCACCCGGGCACCACCCTCGCTGCGACTGCGCTGGCGGTGGCTGAAAAAACCGGCTCCAGCGGACAGGCAATCCTCGCTGCCATCGTCCTCGGTTACGAGGCTGCCGGTCGCATCAATAGCGGAGTCATTCCTGGTCTGCGCCAGAAGGGCTTCCATGGCTGCGTCATTGCCATATTTGGCGGTGCAGTGGCAGCCGGACGTCTGATGAAGCTGGATGCCGCACAAATGACGCACGCCCTCGCGCTGGCGGCCACTTCCATCGGCGGCATCATGGCGGCGGCCAATACCAGCACTTCGCGTGAGTACCATGCGGGGTTGGCCGCCATGCTGGGCATCAATGCCGCCCAGGCTGCGGCCCTGGGCTTTGCCGGCAGGGAGGACATCTTCGAGGCGCGCGCCGGTTTTTTCCAGGTGTTCGGTCAGTCGGAGGACATCAGCCATGTCACCGCCGGGTTCGGCCAGCGATGGGAGATTCTCAACGAGATGGCGATCAAGCTCGTCCCGGGTGGGCACCCCTATCATGCCCTTGCGGAGGCGGCGGCGAACGCCGCGCGTGAGGGCAATGTCGATCCGGCCAAGGTCGATGCCATCATCATGTCGCAGCCCGGGGTGCGCAAGCTGGATGGCCCGCGTCATCCCACCGACCTAATTGGCATTGCCCACAGCCCGGCCTACTTTCTTGCGACCGGCGTGGCCGACCGTGACTTCTCCTGGGCGCACGCCTCGGATGAAAAAATTGTCAACCCGGTGATGCGCCGGCTGCTGGACAAGGTGGAAGTCGGCCCGCCTCCCACCGAGAACCTGGAGCGTTACAAGCGCGGGGTCACTGTGACCATCCGGACCAGTGATGGCAAGAGTTATTCGAATACCGTGTATGCGCCCAGGGGCTCTGCTGTCCTCGGCATCGATTGGGCCGACGTGGAGGGCAAGTACCGCGCGCTGACGCCCTTTGCGAAAATGTCGCCGCAGAACGTCGAAGCCAGTGCCAGGCTGATCCGTAACCTGTACCGCCTGGACCGTGTAGATGACCTTGCAGTCCTGCTGCTTTAGTGCCGACGGCGCAGCTAGGCCGCGGCGCGGCCTACGTCACCCGCGTCGGGCAATACGCCGATGCGCCAGCACTGCGCCAGCAGTCCGGCGATCCTGTCTTCATCCATGCCGCCGCGCGCGAGATTGGTGAACTTGGTGTTCAGGTCATGGTCGCCCATGGGATTGTCGGCGCTGCCAATGCCGTGATCGACGCGGCAGTGCAGTTGCCTGCCATCCTGCAGGTGGACGGTGACATCGGCGGCATCCGGCGCGATGGAGGCGCAGGCGGTGGCGCTGACGCGGTCGCGCAGCGCCACAATCTCCGGGGAGCGAACGCGTGCGGTCTCCGCCTGTGCGATGCCGGCTGCGCCATCCACCAGGGATACCGCCACCCAGTGCTGGATGCTCGTCTTGCACTGAACGCCTTCGGCTGGCTGCGGCCGGTCGGCGAGCGTGACGGCGGCGTGATGGGCCTTCACCTCCACGCGCGCCACGGTGCGATAGTCGATGGCGTGCCTGGCACGAAGTTCCAGGCAGGCGTCGATGATGGGGTGGACGACGATGCCGCAGGGATAGGGCTTGTAGGTGTTGCGCATGACTTCGTAGCTTGAGCCCAGCGCGTCGGTGATCGCAGCGGGATTGGACCTGTCCGAATAGAGGTGGAGGAAGCCGCGGTCGCCTTCGATAGGGTGGGCAGTGCTGGTGTAGCCGTGCTGCGCCATGAGCGCTGCGCGCAGGCCGGTGTGGCCGGCGTGCGCCGGTACCAGCGTGCTGCACATGCTGCCGTGAATGGCCCTGAAGCCGGAGGCCTCGCAGCAGGCGATGCCACCCGCCCACACCATCTGCTCCGGGCTCAGCCCAAGCAGTTTTCCCGCGGCGAACGCGGCGCCCACGCCGCCGGTGAGGCCGGTGAGATACCAGCCGATGTCGCATTTGGCCGGCGGTACCACGATGGCGCGCGCCAGCCGCGACTGGATCTCAATGCCCAGCACCAGCGCCAGCAGGAAATCTTCGCCCTTCACCGGCCGGCGCTCAGCCAGCGCCATGATGCAAGCGGCGATCGGACCGGCCGGGTGCAGCACCATGTCGGCATGGGTGTCGTCAAAGGCATGCGCGCCCGAGCTGATGCAATTGAGAAGCGATGCGGTGAGGACGTCGACCCTGCGCCCTGCGCCGATCAGGGTGGCTTCGGGTTTGCCGGAGAACTCGCACAGCGCGGCGGCAGCGGCGCGCGCGCTGGGATCGAGTGCGCCGCCGAGGGCGCAGCCCATCCAGTTCACGAACGAGCGCGTGGCTTCGTGGCGCACTTCGGCGGGAAGGTCGGCCGCGCGCGCGTTGCTGACATACTCCGCCAGGCGCCAGGCCAGGGTGGTCTTCGGTGCGGCGGCGGACATGTACGAATTTCCTTTCAGAGCGTCTGTAGCGGGAGTGCGCGCGCGTAACGCGTAAAATGCGATGCGGTCGCTGCGGAAAATTGATTCTTGTGTTGCTTTGGGGTAGTGTCAAGCTCACAAGAATGGCTCGACACGGCGCCGTCCGATTCAAACTACTTAGCGATTCGACCCGGTCGAGTCATGATAGCAGCGACGTGCGGCGCAGTTCATCACACGATGCGCGATGTCCGTCGACAAGGAGGATTCGGTCCATGAAGGTCACCACCATGAATTGGGTGCGCGTGCTGGTTGCGGCATTGCTTTTTGCCGGCACGTCGGCGATGCAGGTCGCGCGGGCCCAGGCGTTCCCGGCCAGGCCGGTGCACCTGATCGTGCCGTACGCGCCTGGCGCCGGCGCCGATCTGATGGCGCGCGTTGCAGCCATCAAGCTGGGTGAAAACCTGAAGCAGGCCGTGGTCGTCGACGCCAAGCCCGGTGGCGACACCATGATCGGCACGCGCGCCGCGTTGCTGGCGCCGGCTGATGGCTACACGCTGTTGCTTTCCACGACCACCACTGCCATTGCACCAATGGTGTACAAGGATCCCGGTTACAGCTTCGAAGCGCTGGAGCTGATCATGCCGTTGTCCTTTGATGGTTTTATCCTGTCGGTGAATTCCGGTATGCCGGCAAAGAACCTGGGCGAGTTCGTGGCGCATGTGCGTGCCAATCCGGGCAAGCTGAACCAAGGGTCGCTGGGCAGTGCCGGGCCGATCGCGCTCATCACCGACCGCTTTCGCGCCGAAGCCGGCCTGAGCATGGAGAAAATCAACTATTCCGGTTCCGGTCCCGCGCTCAAGGACCTCGCCGGCGGCGCCATTGATGTGATCGTCGCAGGTCCCGTGGGGACCATGCCGCTGGTGAAAAGCGGGCACATCCGCGCGCTGGCCTACACCGCTGCCGAACGCAATCCCATCGCCCCCGAGGTGCCGACGTTCAAGGAACTGGGCTGGCCCAATATCGTGGGTGGAGTGTGGTACGGCATCACTGTAGTGGCCAAGACGCCTGACGCCATCAAGCAGCGGCTGGTGCGCGAGGCAGCGAGCGTGCGCGCCAGCGCTGATTTCAAAGACAAGCTCATGGAACAGGGTTCCACGCCCTGGCCTGGAACGCTGCAGGACTTCACCACCTTCGTCCGCGCCGACACGCTGCTGTGGGCCGCCGACATCAAGCGCGGCAACGTCAAGGCGGATTGACCGGTGCCCGCTTGGGCCGCCCGGGTTGGATTGTGTGCCTCCGGCGTTGCAGGACAACGGCGTAAACCCGCCAGATAATTTGGAGTTCGTTCATGTTCCGTAACCGTGTGACCGATGTTCTCGGCATTCAGTACCCCATACTCGAAGGCGGCATGGCGATTGCCGGCAACGGCGAACTGGCCGCAGCGGTGTCCAACGGCGGCGGACTGGGGGTGGTGTCGGCGAACCCGGGCTGGTCGCCGATGACCGAGCGCATCGAGAACGTCCGCCGCCACATCCGGCGTGCGCGCGAGCTGACCAAAAAACCGGTGGGCGCCAATGTGCCGCTGTTTTTTCTGGACAACTTTGCCGACCATCAAGTGTCCATGCTGATAGAGGAGAAGGTCGATGTCGTCATCACCTCCGGCGGCAGCCCCAAGATACTTACCGGCACCCTAAAAAGGGCCGGCATCAAGATGATCCACGTGGTCAGCAATGTGAAGCAGGCCATTGCCGCGCAGGCGGCCGGCGTGGATATCGTGGTGTGCGAAGGCTATGAAGCCGGCGGCATTGAGGGCGCCGACGAGCTCACCACCATGGTGCTCACCCCGCTGGTGGTCGACGCGGTGGATATCCCTGTGGTTGCTGCGGGCGGCATTGCTGACGGCCGCGGCTTCATGGCGGCAATGGCGCTGGGCGCGGAAGGCGTGCAGATGGGCACGGCCTTTCTGGCCGCCAGCGAATGCCATGTGCACCAGCGCTTCAAGGAGGCCATCGTCAAATCCGAAGACGCCGCGACCGTGATGACACAACGCATACTGGGCCGCCTGTCGCGCGTGCTCAAGACCGAGTTCACCAAGAAGATGTACGACATGGATCGCCGTCATGCCATCGATGAACTGAAGGAACTGATCGCCTCGGTGCCGCCGTCCATCATCGGCTCCAATCCCTCGCCCACCATCAATGGCCAGTACCGCGTGCAAATGCTCGGCGACCTGGAGAATGGCGACGGCGCTGCCGGCCAGAGCGCGGCCCTGGTGCGCCGGATCAAGAGCGCCGCGGAGGTGATCGCTGATGTGATCACCGAGGCTGAGGCGATCTCGCGCAGATGGGGCGAGCAGGCCTCGGCGAAACCGGCCAATGCACGCAACGCCGCCTGAATGCATCAGCAACCGCCGGTGCGAAACAGCGAAGTCGGGAAAACCGGATGGCGGGCGCCGCAGCGGCACCGGCAGCCGTCAATGAAGAGGATCAACATGCGTTCCATACTGATTGCGTTGACATTGGCATTGACTGCGCCGCTGGCCCAGGCACAGGATTATCCGGTGAAGCCGATACGTTTCATCGTGGGCTATGCGGCCGGGGGGGCCACCGACATCGGTGCGCGCCTGGTGGGCGAAGGCTGGCAGAAGAGTTTCGGCCAGCCGGTACTGGTGGAAAACAGGCCGGGTGCGAGCGGCATGCTGGCGGCGGACTTCGTCTCCAGGGCGGTGCCCGACGGCTACACGCTGATGATGGGCACGGGCGGCACGCTTACCATCGCCGTCCACCTGAGCAAGGCCAATTTCGATCCGCTCAAGGACTTCATTCCCATCGCGCCCTTCGCCCTCAATGACGCAGCGCTTATCGTCAATGTCAATTTCCCGGCAAAGAACCTGCAGGAGCTGGTCGAGGTGGTGAAAAAATCACCGGGCAGGTATTCCTTCGGATCGTCCGGCCTGGGCGGCCCCACGCATCTGGGCGGGGAACTGCTCAAGATCAGGGCCGGCATCGATATTCAGCACGTGCCCTACAAGGGTGATGCCCAGGCGCTGGCCGATATTCTGGGCGGCAATCTGCCCATGATGATGGTGTCGGTGCCATCGGCTGCTCAGCAGATGAAATCCGGTGCGGTGCGCGCCATCGCCCTGCTGAGCGCCAAACGCTCTCCGGATTTTCCTGATTTGCCGACGGTGGCCGAATCGGGTTACCCGGGCTATGCGGTGAACCAGTGGGTGGCGCCCATCGCGCCTGCCGGCGTGTCGCAGACCATCATCCTCAAGCTCAACGCGGTGGTGCAGCAGGTGGCGCGCGACCCCGAGGTGATGAGGAAAATGGCGGCCATGGGGAGCCGCGCCGAAGCCGGCCCGCCCGAGGAACTGGGCAGGGTGATACGCGAAGACTATGCGCGCTGGGGCGAGATTATCCGCACCGCCGGCATCAAGCCCGAGTAGACATCCGAACCGAGGTGCGGTGAATGGGCATCATGGCAGCAGAGGCAAGTACCGTGGCCGGCGAAAGCGGGCGCATGGTCCGTGACGGCGCCCGGGGATTTGTCTCCGCGCATCATTCCATGAAGCGGGTGCGCCAGGTGCGTACGGCTGAAGCCGGCTATTCGCGCGAGGTCTGGACAGCCCTGGCCGAGGCCGGCTGGCTGGGTCTGCGCATCCCGGAATCGCTGGGCGGCGCTGGCATGGGGATGGCCGAGGTTGCCGCTCTCTGCGATGTGTTCGGTGAAGTGCTGCTGCCCGAGCCCTATATTGCCTGCGGGCTGATCCCGTGCGCGCTGCTGGCGGGTTGTGCCAATGCACCGCTGCGCGAGCGACTGATGCACGGTGTCATCAATGGACAACAGGTGCTCACGGTGGCCTGGCAGGAGGCGCCGTTTCATTTTCACGCCGGACAGTGCGAACTCACGCTCTCGGGCGAAGCGGAATCGCTGCGCCTGCATGGCGGGAAGCGCTTCGTTCCGGCAGCGGTCAATGCAGATGGCTACATCGTCAGCGTCATGCATGCCGGCCGGTTTGCGCTGGTCCATGTTCCGGCGTCAGAGTCGGCTTCGGGCATCACGCTGCATGCCCACCGCCTGATCGACGGCAGCGTATGCGCCGATCTCGGCTTTTCCGACGTGAAGATTTCCGCAAGCGACATCCTGGCCGAGGGCGAGGCTGCACGCGAGTTGATCGAATCCGCTGTTGGCGAAGCCACGCTGGCCGCGTGCGCCATGCTCAACGCCGTGGCCGATCGCGCCCTGGCCATCGCCGTGGACTACATGGGAAAGCGCGTGCAGTTCGGCAAACACATCGGCAGCTTCCAGGCGCTGCAGCATCGTGCCGTGGACCTGGCGGTGCGCTGCGCCCTGGCACGGGCGGCCCTGAACCGTGCGCTGGAGGAGCACGCAGCGGGCAGCACGCGCGCTGCCGCCGACCTGAGCGCAGCCAAGGCCATCTGTTCGCGCACTGCGACGCTGGTGACACGCTCGGCCATCCAGTTGCACGGCGGCATCGGCTACACCGACGAGTGCGACATCGGCCTGTATCTCAAGTCGGCGCTGTGTCATGCGGCCTGGCTGGGTGGCGCGAACGCGCATGGCACACGTTACATGGCGCTCAGGTCTGCCGTGGAGCAACCGGCGTGAGTTGGATTGGGATACGGACATGAGCGTGGACCCGTGCACGAATACGGGCGAAGACTTCGATGCGCTGCCGGACCATGAGTTCCGCGCGCGTTTTCGCCGCTGGCTGGAACAGCATTGCCCCGCGGACGTGCGCCGGCCCGCGCATCGACTGCGCGGCCAGCGCGCGCGAGAGTGGTTCCGCCTGCTGTACCGGCATGGCTGGCGCGCACCGGCATGGCCGCGCGAGCACGGCGGCATGGGCCTGTCCATACCCAAGCTCATCATCTATGACGAGGAACTCGATCGGGCGCAGATCTCGCGCACCGTGGACATGGGCGAGACTCATCTCGGCCCCACGCTGATGAAGCTGGGTACCGAAGAGCAGCGCCGCCTGTATCTTCCGAGCATCCTGAATTGCGAACACTGGTGGTGCCAGGGCTACTCCGAGCCCAATTCCGGTTCCGATCTGGCCAGCCTGAAGACGCGCGCCGAGAAAGAAGGCGATGACTTCATCATCAACGGGCAGAAGATCTGGTCATCCTTCGCCGCGGAGGCCACGCACGTGTTCCTGCTGGTGCGCACCAGCACCGAGGCGGTGAAGCAGCGGGGCATCACCTTCATCCTGGCCGAAATGAGCACACCCGGCATCACGGTGAAACCCATCATCAACCTTGCAGGCGATGATGATTTCTGCGAGGTGTTTTACGACAACGTGCGCGTGCCGGCGAGGAACGTGGTCGGCCGCGTGGGCGAGGGCTGGGCGGTGTCGCGTTCGCTGCTGGGCATGGAGCGGCTGTTCATTGGCAGCCCGCGCAATTCGCAGATCGCCATGCGCGCGCTGCATTCCCTCGGCGAGGTGCTGGGCATCAGCGGCGAGCGCGCTTTTGCCACGGCCTGGGCCGAGCTGTCGCTCGAGCTGCACGCGGTGCAATGCCTGTATCGCGAGACGGCGCGCGTGCTGGGGCAGGGTCTCAATCCGGAAAACGAACTGTCCATGCTCAAGATCGCCGCCACCGAGCATTTCCAGCGTGTCACCGAGGCCATGATGGACCTTGCCGGCGAATACGGCCCGATCGGTGAGGTTCCGGTCGGCAGCGACAGTGTCGACATTCGCCAGCTCTACATGCTGGCGCGGCCCGCGACCATCTATGGCGGTTCCAGCGAAATCCAGCGCAACATCCTCAGCAGGCGCATGCTGAAGCTGCCCAATGACTGATCAGTCCCAGTTCCCACCGATCCCACGCAGGGGGGTATATCGCCGTGCAGACCTGCTGCGGCTGATCGAGCCGCGCAGCATTGCCGTGGTCGGCGCATCCGCCAACGGCAGGGGTTTCGGGGCGCAGACCCTGCTCAACCTCAAGCCTTTCGACGGGCGCGTGTATGCCATCAATCCCAAGGCGGCGCTCATCGGCGAGGTGCCCAGCTTTGCATCCATTGCCGCCTTGCCCGAGGTGCCCGACTGCGTCGTGCTGGCCGTGCCCCGGGAGGGTGTGGAAGGCGTGCTGCGTGATTGCGCCGCCGCGGGCGTCGGTGCCGCCGTCATCTATGCGTCCGGATTCGCCGAAACCGGCAGGCCGGAATACATCGCGCTGCAGCGGCGCATTGTCGATATTGCCGGTGCCGCCGGGATGCGCCTGGTCGGGCCGAACTGCATCGGCTTCACCAATCATGGGCGGCGTGCGTTGATCAGTTTCTTTGGCTCGCTGGGCCCGGCGTGGACCGATGGCGCCGCCGGTGCAGTTGGCGCAACTGCAACCATTGGCCTCGTCTCGCAGTCCGGGGCACTGGGCAATGCCCTGTCCCAGGCCGTCGAGTGCGGGGTTTCATTCAGTCATTGCCTCACGGCGGGCAATTCATGCGACGTCGACGTCGCCGATCTGGTGAGCTACCTCGCCGATGATCCTGCCTGCAAGGCCATCGCCTGCCTGTTCGAAGGCGTGGCGGATCCGGCGCGCATGCTGGAGGCGGCAGAGATCGCATGGCAGGCGGACAAGCCGCTGGTGATCTGCAAGATAGCCAGCGGCGAAAGCGGCGCGGCCGCGGCCCTGTCGCATACCGGTTCCCTGTCCGGATCGGACGCGGCCTATCGTGCCGCGTTTGCCAGGGCCGGCGCCGTGGTGGTCGATGATTTCGAGGCGATGGTGGAAACCGCGCGCTTCCTCGCCAAGGCGCCGTGGCCGCCGGCGTCCGGCGTGGCGGTGATTGCCGCTTCGGGCGGCGCATCGGTGATGGCGGCGGACAAGGCGGAACTGCATGGCGTGCCGCTGCCACAACCGGGGAAGGCGGTGGCTGAGGCGCTGCGGGCCATCATCCCCGAGTTCGGTTCGGCGCGTAATCCCTGCGACGTTACGGCGCAGGCCACCAGCGACCCGACCCTGCTCGCCCGCACCATCGACACCATGTTGTCCGACCCCGCGTATGGCGCCATGGTGCTGCCGAATGTCTATGCCGGACCGGCCATCGAGGAACGGGCGCGCATTCTCGGCGAACGCGCAAGGCATTACGGCAAGGCCGCCTGCGTCGTCTGGCTGACCCAATGGGGTGAGGGGCCGGGGGCCATGCAAGTTGAGCGGCATCCCGATGTCGCCCTGTTCCGTTCCACCGGTCGTTGCTTTGGCGCACTGGCCGCCTGGCAGCGTCGCGCGGCGCATCGTGCGCGCGGGCCGCGCGTGCTTGATCGAATCTCGCCGCCCGCGGTGGGGCAGTGCGCCCGGGACTTGCTGGCAAAGGCATCCGGCACACTGCTCACCGAGCGCGAATCAAAGGAATTGCTGGCGCTGTATGGGATTCCGGTCGTCGGAGAGGCGCTTGCCCGGAGCGCAGACGAAGCAGCGGCCATCGCGGCTCGCGTGGGCTATCCGGTGGTGCTCAAGGCGGAGTCGCCCGACCTGCCGCACAAGACCGAGGCGGGCGTCATCCGGCTCGACCTGCGCGACGAAGCTGCGCTGCGGCGCGCCCATGCGGAAATTCTCGCCAATGTGGCCAGGGTTCAACCACCGCCGCGCCTGAATGGCGTGCTGGTCCAGCCCATGGTGCCTTCCGGTCTGGAAGTCATGATAGGGGTCCGGATCGATCCGCTGTTCGGGCCGATCGTGGTCACGGGCATGGGTGGCACCCTGGTGGAGTTGCTCAAGGACACGGCCCTGGCGCTTGCGCCGGTGACACGAAACGAAGCGATGGACATGCTGCACAGCCTCAAGGGCGCGCCTCTGTTTCAGGGCTTCCGAGGCAGTCCGCCGGTGGACATGAATGCCCTGGCCGATGCGGTGTGCCGGGTGGGGGAACTGGCGGCTGACTTGGGTGAAGCCGTGTCTGAAATAGACATCAACCCGCTGATTTGTGCTGCAGGCCGGATCCTCGCCGTCGACGCCTTGATTGTGAAGCGCGCCTAACCGCCGTGCGGTGGTCAGTTGACGAGATACTTCCTGATCAACATCCTCAATCCCAAGGCGCAGCCGGAACTCAAAAGAACCGCGTCCTTGAAGGCGCGGATGAAGAGGCGGCATGAAGAAAGGTCGCGACCGGACAGCGTGAGAAGCACGGAACCGGAGTGAGCAGCGTCCCGCGCCCGGTGGTATCGTCACGCGGCGTGAATGAAAAACATACGATCAGAATAATTACGGAGGAGGCGTCATGCGTGTTTCAGCATTCTGTACGGCACTGATATTGGGCACGGCGGGTACGACATTCGGTTCCGTCGCCTGGGCACAGGCGAACTTCCCCACCAGGCCGGTGCGTTTCATCCTGGCCTTTGGCGCGCCCGGCGGCGCGCCTGACGTGGCGGCGCGGCTGATCCAGCCCAAGCTCACCGAAGTGTGGGGCCAGCAGGTGATCGTGGACGGGCGCAGCGGTGCGGGCGGCATCGTCGGCACCGAGGCTGCAGCGAAGGCCGCGCCCGACGGCTACAACTACCTCATCACCAGCCCGGCGCATGCCATCAATCCGGCGCTGTACAGCAAGCTGCCCTACGATCCGGTCGCCGATTTCATGCCGGTGTCGCTGCTGGTGGACGTGCCGAACATCGTGGTCGTGCATCCGTCCGTTCCGGCGCGCACGGTGAAGGAACTGATTGCCTATGCCAAGGCCAATCCCGGTGCGCTGAATTACGGCTCGGCGGGCAGCGGCTCGTCGCAGCACCTTGCCGGCGAACTGTTCGCGAAAATGGCCGGCGTGAAAATGATTCACGTGCCCTACAAAAGCGGTCCGGCGGCGGTGACCGACCTGGTCGCAGGCCAGGTGCAGCTCACCTTTGGTTCATCCAGCGCGCTGCCCATGGTGCGGGCCGGCAAGTTGTTTGCGCTGGCGGTGACCACTTCGCAGCGGGTGAGCTCCCTGCCCGATCTGCCGACGGTTTCGGAAGCAGGGCTGCCCGGCTACGCGGCATCGGCGTGGTACGCGATGTTCGCTCCGGCAAAAACGCCCAAGACCCTGATCGACAAGGTGCAGGGCGACGTGGTGCGCGCGCTGAAGATGCCTGATGTGCGCGAGAAGCTGTCGGTGGCCTCCATTGAGCCGATTGGATCGACGCCCGCGGAACTTGAGACCTTCCTGAAAAGCGAAATGGCGAAGTGGAGCGTGATCGTCAAGGAATCCGGCGCCAAGGCTGACTAGCTGACCATGTGCTGACCTCGGGGCTGAACCCGGGGCCGACCCCGAAGGCTGCGGCGGCCTGTACACCGAATGCCGCCTTGCAACTTTCGGGAAACGCTCCTACTATCAATCTCAGTCGAGCGTCCGCTGTCATAACAGGCGCCGGCATGGGCAGGGCAGCCTGCCGCTCAAGGTCGCGCAGCCATCAATAGAACCGGTGCGCGAACGGATTCTCCCCATGCGTTGACGCAAACAGGTGATTCCGGAAGGCGCGGGCGAGTCCCGCGCGGCCTGATGCGAAAGGCTGGTGGTGGAGGATCGGGGTGTGGAGAGTGCCCCCCGGGATGCGCGCAGGCCGGATTCATGGCTGGCGCGATCAGTTTGGCGGGATCCTTCCAAAAGAATGCGGCATCTGTCCGGGCACATTGGTGCAGTCTTCCATCAGCGTATCAATGATCGCCAGCCCCGCTGCCGGTCCGTCGCGCATGGCCACGGCCACCGCACGGTTGAGTTCGATCACCGGCGAGGGCTCGTTGATCAGCAGCACGTTGTAGAGGCCGACGATTTCGTTCCAGTCGGTTTCGGCGGCGCTGGTCGCCTGGGCGTGTACGGCGGCGATGGCGGCCTGGATGGCGTAGGGGCCGAAGCGGGTTCCCGCAACCTGGGCCACACGCGGCAGGACGCGCGAGCGCTGGGTGATCAGCGCCTGCTCGACCAGCGCCATGCCCTCGGTGATGTAATCGCGGTTCCACAGCGAACGGTCCTGGTCTTCGAGCAGGATGAGATCGCCCGCTGCGGTACTGCGCGCCACGCGGCGCGACTCCTGCAGCAGCATCAGCGCGAGCAGTCCCTGTGCCTCCGGCTCGGGCAGCAGTTCCACCAGCAGGCGTCCGAGGCGTATCGCCTCCTGCGACACGTCGCCGCGCGTGACCTCGGTGCCCGACGAGGCGGAGTAGCCCTCGTTGAACACCAGGTAGACCACACGCAGCACCGCTTCGAGTCTCTCGGACAGTTCGTCGCGCTCCGGCACCTGGTAGGGAATGCGCGCATCGCGGATCTTGGCCTTGGCACGCACGATGCGCTGCGCCATGGTCGGCGCCGAGCTCAGGAAGGCGCGGGCGATTTCCTCGGTGGTGAGGCCGCACACTTCGCGCAGCGTCAGCGCAATCTGCGCTTCGGGCGCGAGGGCTGGATGGCAGCAGGTGAAGATCAGCCGCAGCCGGTCGTCCTCGATGCCTTCTTCTTCGACGGTATCGGCCGCGGCGGCGTCGATGTGCGGCGCGGGGTCGTCCTGCAATTCGAATTTCGTGCGGCGGCGGAGGGCGTCGATGGCCTTGAAGCGTCCCGCGGAGACCAGCCATGCACGCGGGTTGCCCGGCACGCCATCGCGCGGCCATTGCTCAAGGGCCGCCCTGAACGCTTCGTGCATGGCCTCTTCGGCAAGGTCGAAATCACCGAGCAGGCGGATGAGCGTGGCAAACACGCGGCGCGATTCGGTGCGATAGATTTCCTCTGCAGCCCTGAGGGCTTGCGCGGTTGCCGCAGTTACCCCTGTCACGTCGGCGCCGCGACTCAATTGCGATGCAGGATTTCCGGGCCACCGGTACCGACGGTGCGCTCGTACACGCCGTCGCCGGCTTTCTTGTATTTGGTGAAGCCCGAATTCGCCACGGCGCTGTCGGAGGTTGAGAACTTGCCGCCCAGGGCGACCGCGCTGATCTGGCGCTCGCAGGGCTGCTGGCAGGTCGGGCAGGCCGTGAGCTTGTCATCGGCCATGCGCTGGAACACCTCGAAGCGGCCATTGCACTGGCGGCATTCGCCGGAGGTGGGTGCATATTCGTATATCGGCATGGGCTTTGTTCGATTGTTGGTACGGGCATTCTAGCGGTATTGGCGGCATGCATCGATGCAATGCCCGCTCCTGACGAAATCGTTTACCATCATTTCGCATCCTGCAGGCAGACGTACAAGAAGAGACGTACAAGAAGAGACGTACAAGAAACGAGGAAGGTGGAGATATCCGCACTTCACAAACCGGCGGGCTGCGAGCCTGCCGCACGATCTGGAGGAAGCCATGAAGACCCAAGCATCCCTGTACGGTGCCGCGTTGGCGCTGTCCACCGCAGTTCTTTCCACAGCGGCGATCGCGCAGGACAAACGCTTCCTTGCGCCGGGCTACCCGTCCAAGCCCATCCGCGTCATGACCACGGTGACTGCGGGCGGCGGGCTGGACATCATCACGCGCGGGGTGTCGGCGAAGCTCGGCGAGGGCCTGGCCTTTCCGGTGATTGTCGATAACGTGAGCGGTGCCAACGGCGTGATCGCCGTGAACACCGCCATCAACGCGGCGCCCGACGGCCACACCATCCTGAGCGGTGGTGGCTCCATGCCCATCAACACGGTGTTCAAGAAATTCGATGCCGACCTGAGGACGGCGCTCGCGCCGGTGGCGCAGATGAGCTCGCAGCCCTATCTTTTTTTCGTGCCGGTCAATTCGCCGGTCAACAACGTCAAGGAACTGATCGCCTACGCCAAGAAGAATCCGGGCAAGCTGAATTACGGTTCGTCCGGGGTGGGTTCGGTGATCCACATGGGCATGGAGCTGTTTGAATACATGGCGGGCGTGGACATGGTGCATGTCGCCTACAAGGGCAATGGCGCGGCCAACATCGACCTCGCTGCCGGTCGCCTCGACCTTCTCGCCGGTTCCATCTCCGGCCTGCAGTTGGTGCGCCAGGGCAAGGCCAAGATCATCGGCGCGGCCACGCTGCAGCGCATGCCGGACTATCCGGATGTACCCACTGTCGCGGCCGAACCCGGCATGGCAGGCTACGAGCTGTCCAATACCTACGCGCTTTATGTGCCGGCCAGGACGCCGGTAGCCATCATCAACGGCTTGAACCGCGCCGTGGCGCAGGCGCTGAACGATCCGGAGCTGAGGAAGAAAATGCTGGCGGATGCCTCCACGCCGGCTACGCCACGGCCGGCCGAAGACCTGAAAAAGATCCTGTCATCGGAGATCGACCGCTGGGAGGCGGTGGTGAAGAAGGCGAATATCAAGCTGGAAGAGTAGTTCCAGCGGTGCCCGGCTAAGTTGACCGCGTTGATTGCGGCAGGGTTACTTCTTCTTCGCCGCTTTCTTTGCAGCCTTCTTTTTCACGGCACCGCGTTTCGGCTTTGCCTTTGTCGCGCCAGCCTTGACCGGTGTGGGCGAGAACACCTCGATCGCCAGTGCCGTGGGCAGCGTTTCCTTGTAACCCACTGCGATGCGCGAGCCGGCAAAGTAGGCGGCGGTGACGAACTGGGCCATGGCCGAGAACACCTGCGGTTCCAGCGCCGGCCAGGAGAGCGCGACAAAGGGCATGGACTTGGGCGCCAGCCCCTCATCCTGGACCGTGAACAGCAGTTGCGCGGAGTTCATGCCGTCGCCCTTGACGTTGACCGACGTGACGCGACCCTGAAACAGATTGCCCATTGCCGTCTCCTGTAAAAGATGTCCAACTCAATTTTTCCCACACTTGCAGTGCGCGCATCCCGTTGTACCGGGATGCCGCTCGACAGGCAGGCAGCATGCTGCCCGAATTCCCTGTCTCGCCCCCAAACCCCTCTCCCCGGGGGAGAGGGGCTTTTCGCCCTTCTCCCTCGGGGAGAAGGGCCGGGGATGAGGGAAGGTTTCTATTTGTCGCGCTTCATCCGGGGCGTGCGTTCGCGGTCGCCGGGATTGTCCCAGCCCTTGAAGTTCGGCTTGCGCTTTTCGGCGAAGGCCTTGCGTGATTCGACCAGGTCGGATTTCGCGCCGTATTCATGCAGGACGGCCGCGTACGCTTCCAGTTCGGGAGGAACCGTCGGCCGCATGGCACGCATGATGTGCATGGTGTTGATGCGCGAGGCGGGCGGCAGCGACATCAGGTGCGCCGCCATTTCCCTGGCTGTCGGCAGGAGCTGGTCGGCATCCACCACGCGATTGAGGTAGCCCACTTCGTACATGCGCTCGGCGGTGAAGCGGAAGGCAAAGGCCAGTTCCGTGGCGAAGGCATGCGGCAGGTTGTTCTTGACGCCGTGGTTGAAGCCGCCCATCAGCCAGCGCTTGGCCTCCGAGGATTCGAACACCGCGCCGCGCACCGCCACGCGCAGGTCGGCCAGTTCGGTCAGCATGAAGCCGCCGCCCATGGCAAAGCCGTTGATCGCGACGATGACCGGCTTGTCGAGCTTGCCGGCGCGGTAGGGGTCTTCGACGCGGGTGGGCTGGCGACCGACGGTGCCGCGTTCCAGCGACTCTTTCATGTCCTCGCCGACGCAGAAGGCGCGACCGGTGCCGGTGTAGATGGCGACTTCGAGGTCCTTGCTGTCGCGGAACTCGCACCAGGCCTCGGCCAGCGCCTCGCGCAAATCGCTGCCCAGGGCATTCATGCGCTCGGGGCGGTTCATGCGGAGCACCATCACGCCATCGTTGCGCTCGATCTCAAGCACGCTCATTGCGACCTCCTCCAGTGCGGTTTTGGAAATGGTTGTGATTACATTTACCGCGTTATCTTGTTTGAATTGTTATCTGATATTTTGAATTGATAATAATAAAATTCTACGATCCGCACCGATCAGAACACCATCCAGCTCACGTAGTAGGCCACCGCCGCGACAAAGGCGCTGGCCGGAATGGTGAAAATCCAGGCCCAGACGATGTTGCCGGCAACGCCCCAGCGCACGGCGCTGGCGCGTTGCGTTGCACCGACACCGACGATGGCGCCGGTAATGGTATGCGTGGTGGACACGGGAATGCCCAGGGCGGTGGCGAGGAACAGCGTGATCGCACCGCCGGTTTCGGCACAGAAGCCGCCCACCGGTTTCAACTTGGTGATTTTCTGGCCCATGGTCTTGACGATGCGCCAGCCGCCGAACATGGTGCCCATGGCGATGGCGATGTAGCAGGCCACGATCGTCCAGGTCGGCGGCAGGCTTTCGCTCGGGCTGGTGTAGCCCGTGGCGATCAGCAGCATCCAGATGATGCCGATGGTTTTCTGCGCGTCATTGCCGCCGTGCCCCAGGCTGTAGGCGCCGGCCGAGACCAGTTGCAGCCGGCGGAACCAGCGGTCGACGCGCGACGGCGTGGAGCGCCGGAAGATATGTGCCACCAGCACCATCATCAGCGAACCGAGCAGGAAGCCCAGCGCCGGCGAAACAAAGATGAAGGCAACGGTCTTCAGGATGCCGCCTGTGTTCAGTGCAGAGGCGCCGGCCTTGGCCACCACCGCGCCGACGATGCCGCCGATCAGGGCGTGCGACGAACTGCTGGGAATGCCGTAGTACCAGGTCACGACGTTCCAGGTGATGGCACCCACCAGTGCGCCGAACACCACATGCGGATCGACCACGGTCGGATCGACGATTCCCTTGCCGATGGTGGCGGCAACGCTGAGGTGAAAAATGAACAGGGCGAGGAAGTTGAAGAACGCGGCAAAGATCACCGCCTGGCCCGGCTTGAGCACGCCGGTCGAGACCACCGTGGCGATGGAGTTGGCCGCGTCGTGAAAGCCGTTCATGAAGTCGAAGACCAGCGCCACCACGACCAGCAGCACCACCGCCCACAGGGCTACCTGTACTGTTTCCACCCGGATTCCCTTCCGTGCTTCAGGAGTTCTCGAGGACGATGCCCTCGATCAGGTTCGCCACGTCCTCGCAGCGGTCGGTGATGGTCTCGAGCAGTTCGTAGATGTTCTTCAGCTTGATGACCTCGCGCACGTCCGGTTCGTCGCGGAACAGCTTGCTCATGGCCGAGCGCAGCACGCGGTCGGCGGCGGACTCGAGGAGGTCGATCTCCTCGCAGGTCTTCAGCGCGGCCTCGGCGGTGGCCGGCTTGGCCACATCGCCGATCAGCACCACGGCATCGCGGACCCGCTCGCAGCATTTCAGGCTCAGTTCGGTGAGGCGCAGGATTTCTTCGGTCATGCGCTTCACGTCGTACAGGCTCATCGATTCGGCGGCGTCCTGCACCAGGTCGGCCACGTCATCCATGGTGTTGATGAGCGAATGGATCTGCTCGCGGTCGATGGGCGTGATGAAGGTCTTGTGCAGCGCCCGGTTGACGTCGTGGGTGATGCGGTCGGCGGCATGCTCGGCGTCGTCCACCTCGCGGGTGTACTGCTCGCGCAACTGCGGGTTGTCGTAATTGGCCACCAGCAGCGACAGCGCCTGCGCCGTCTTCACGATGCACTCGGCATGCTGGTTGAATAGCTTGAAGAAATCGCCGTCGTGCGGCAACAGTTTGGCGAACATGGTGTTCCTCCGTGGCCGCGGCGGGGCGGCGGGCTATTGTTCTGGGTTCTGGCGGCGCTGTTTTTCGTACGGAGATCCGTACCGGCGGATTTTACCGCGTGGCGCGGCAATCTTTGCGCCCGTGCCGGCAATGTCAGGTAAAAACACGCCCCGCGCCCCGGATGCCGGGGATTCGGTCAGTGCACGCGTGCCGGACTGTGCTCGATCAATCTTGAAAATGTGTGAAAAACCTCGGGGTCGAACTTCCGGCTGCTTTCGGAATTGAGGATGGCCATGATGTCCTTGTGGCTGCGGGCCGGGTGATAGGGGCGCATGGCGCTCATGGCGTCATAGGCGTCCACGATCAGCAGGATGCGGCTGAGCAGGGGGATGTTCCCGCCTGCCAGGCCGTCAGGGTAGCCGCTGCCGTCAAAGGATTCGTGGTGATGGCGGATGACATCGGCGATCACTTCATGGTCAGGTAGTGCGGCGGCCTGGATGATGCGCTCGCTCGATTCGGAATGGGATTGCATCACTGTCCACTCCTCGCTGTTCAGGCGGCCGGGCTTGAGCAGGATGGCGTCGGGCACACCGATCTTGCCGATGTCGTGGAAGCGCGCGCTGACGCGCAGGGCATCGAGTTCGCTGTCGACGATGCCGCAGGTATTGCCCAGTTCCGTGGCAAGGCGTACCGAGCGGTCGCAGTGTGCCCGGGTATGGGTGTCGCGCATTTCAAGTGCCGCGATGAGGCCATCGACGGAACCGAACAGCCGCGGGTAGATTGCTGAGCCTGGCATGCTTCCTCCCTGTGCGGCCGCAGTCATGCAGGAGCGCCGAGGGGCCGCTGCTGCGGGTGGCGCTTACAATTCACTGTAGCATATAAAAAATATCCACAAATCCAATAAGGTTTTACGGAAAGTTTCATGCAATGTCCTGCAAAGGCCGGTCGTGACATTCGCCGGCGTTGAGATTCGTCGCCGTGACGGAGTGACCATTCCCGCCATCTGGGTGGCAGTGGCACTGTCGCTGATCATCCATGCGCTGGCGTTGTGGAACTGGTTCCCGGAATGGCGCCTGAATCTGAACGAGAAGGCCGAGCATGGCCCGACGCGCATTCCGCTGCAGGCCAGGTTGCTGCCGCCGGTGCGGGTGCCTGCGCAACCGCCACCGCCCGTCCCATCACCACGGCGTTCACAGCCGCCATCGAGAGCGCAATCCGCGCCTGTGAGACCTGCGCCACCGGCGCGGCCGTCTCCGCCGGTGCTTGCGCTCAATGCGCCGGCACCGGAGATTGCCCGCACCGTTCCCGCTGCGCCGCCGGCTCCGCCCGCGCCACCGACGCCGGCACCGCCGCCGTCCCGCCCCCTGCAGGGCGACCTGGCCTCGCTCATCGAGGCGCGGCGTCGTGCGCGGGGTGAGCCGGATGCGGCGAACGCGCCGACCGAGAGCGAAGAGGCGCGTCGCAACCGCATCGTTGCCTCGAACCTTGCCACGCAGAATTCCGCGTCCCTCGAGTTCGACCCCAACCGCGGCGGCGGCGTGTTCCAGATCCAGCGCATGGGCTATGACCGCGCCGAATTCGTGTTCTACGGCTGGAACAAGGACATCCGCCGCAACTCCACGCAGTTGATCGATGTGCGCAGGGAAAACAACCCCGACATCCGCATCGCGATCGTGCGCCGCATGATCGTGATCATCCGCGAGCACGAGAAGGAGGATTTCACCTGGGACTCGCAGCGCCTTGGCCGCTCGGTCACGCTGTCGGCGCGCCAGCGCGACACCGAAGGGCTTGAGGCCTTCCTGATGAGAGAGTTCTTCCCGGGTTGAGATAGCTGTTGTCGCAGCGGGTGTGGCACCCCGGCTGCGCACCAAAGCAGGCGGCGCCGGATGTCCGGCGCTTCAATCTGGAGCATGGCTGCCGCGAATTTGCCGGAACTGCCGCGCATGCCACGCTTCATTTCCCGTGCTGAATCCCGATGATTCAAGCCCTTGGCGTGCGATGCCGGAACCGGCGCGCAATCCTCGCAAGTCGTCGCCGGGCTGGCACAGGGCGTGCTTACATACTAGCTAGTATACAAGCGCACTTTCCAATCTGACCATGAGTTCTGCTGCTCCCACCGCCGGCCCGCTGCCCGTCACCATTGGTGACTGGCTGCAGGCGTATCGCGATGGCGCCGACGCCCGCGCGCTGCTGGTGCGCTGCCATCGCCAGGTGCTGGAGCACAGTCAGCCCGGGATATGGATTCACATTGCCTCGCATGCCGAGATCGACCGTCAGCTCGTTGCGCTGGAGGACATTGCCGTGGCACAGCCAGACCGTGCCGCGCTGCTCGAGCGCTACCCGCTGTATGGCGTGCCATTCGCGGTCAAGGACAACATTGACATCACCGGTGTGCCGACAACAGCAGCCTGTCCGGCATTTGAACGTGTGGCCACGCAGACTGCCGGTGCCGTGCAGCGCCTGCAGGCGGCGGGCGCGGTCTGGCTGGGCAAGACGAACCTCGACCAGTTCGCCACCGGGCTCGTGGGAACCCGCTCGCCGTACGGACAGCCGGCCTGCGCCTTCAGTGCAACACATATCTCCGGTGGCTCGAGTTCGGGATCGGCACTGGCGGTGGCCTCGGGCAGCGTGGCGTTTTCGCTGGGAACGGACACCGCGGGTTCGGGCCGGATTCCGGCCGGCTTCAACCAGATCGTCGGCCTGAAGCCCACGCCGGGCCGGGTCGGCACCAGCGGCCTGGTGCCCGCCTGCCGCAGCCTCGACTGCCTGTCGGTATTCGCGCTGACCGTGGATGACGCCGCGCACGTGCTGTCCGTTGTCGAGGGCGTGGACGACGAAGATCGTTACAGCCATTTCGAGCCCGGCCCCGCGGTGCTGGGCACGGGCCGGGGATCGCGCGGGCTGCGCATCGGCATCCCGTGCGATCCCCGGTTCACCCCGGACAGCGGCTATGAGCGGGCCTGGGCGCTTGCGCTGGAGCATGCGCGCGCCATCGGGCATGTACTGTTACCCGTGGATTTCGAGCCGCTGCATCGCATCGCCGATTCGCTGTATGCCGGACCCTGGGTGGCCGAGCGTCATACCGTGGTGCAGGAAATGCTGGAGGCCCAGCCGCAGGCGATCGATCCGGTGGTGCGCGCGGTGATTGCCGGTGCCACGCGCTTTAGCGCAACCGACGCCTTTCGCGCGCAGTACGCGCTGAAGGAGTCGCAGCGCGAAATGTCGCGGTTGTGGACCGGCGAAGATGGCGTGGATGCGCTGATGGTGCCGACGGCCCCGGGCCATCCGCACTTCATTGATGTGGCCGCCGATCCGCTGGGCGCCAATGCCGCGCTGGGCACGTACACGAATTTCGTCAACCTGCTGGGCTGGTGTGCCCTGGCATTGCCGGCCGGCACGGTCGCCTCCGGTGCGGCGGGCGGACTGCCCTTCGGCGTGACCGTCATTGCACAGGGCAATGACGACGCGGCTCTGGTGAACATGGGACGTGCCTGGCAGCAGAGCACGGGCCTGCCACTCGGCGCGACCGGCGTCCGGTTGTCCGAAGAAGTCGCTGCGCCCTGGCTGCGTTCGCCCGCAGTGCGTGCGTCGCTGCCCATCGCGGTGGTCGGCGCGCATCTCTCCGGGATGCCGTTGAACGGCCAGTTGATCGAGCGCGGTGCGCGACTGCTCGAATCGACTTCAACTGCGTCGCACTACCGGCTGTATGCCTTGCCGGGCACCACGCCGCCCAAGCCCGGGTTGATCCGTGTCGCCAAAGACGGCAGCGCGATTGCCGTGGAGGTCTGGGACATGCCTGCTGCCAACGTCGGCAGCTTTCTTGCGCTGATTCCCGCACCGCTCGGCATCGGCAGCATTGAACTGGCCGACGGCCGCTGGGTGCACGGCTTCCTTTGCGAGGCGCACGCCCTGGCCGGTGCTGAGGACATCAGTCATTTCGGAGGATGGCGCGCCTACATGCAATCGCTGTCGCCGGCCGCTGCCACCGCGAAGGCGGCGAAAACGATTTCCAGCAGTTGAAGCGCAATGCCCGTTCACTCCCATTTCACTTACATCCCCGAGACCGCGAAGGAGAGCACCGATGACCCGCAAGACTGATGATCCGAAGAGCACTGGCGCAGTGACCGCGCCGGAAGGCAAGCTGCAGAGTCCCGCACGGCGGCAGTTTGTTTCCACGGCAGCGGGCATCGCGGGAATGGCCGGCATTGCGGCCACCGGATTGCTCGGGGCGCCGGCCATCGTGCGCGCACAGAGCAGCCCGAAGATTCGTATCGGCTACTGGCCGATTGCCTCGGGCCTGCCGTTCTACGTTGCGCTGGAGAAGGGCTACTTCAAGGAAGCGGGTCTCGATGTCGAAGGCCTCAAGTTCGCCAGCGCCCAGCAGGTGATGGAGGCCATGCTGTCCGGTCGTGCCGAGGGCAGTTCAAACGGGACCGCTTCGGCAGTACTGGCGATCGGCGAGATTGCACAGCCCGGGCTGTTCAAGATTTTCTGCACGAATCCGACGAACGCGAAGTTCGTGCTGGACGAATTCCTCGTTGCCAAGGACAGCCCGATCAAGACGCTGGCCGAACTGAAGGGCAAGCGTGTCGCTTCCGGGCCGGGGATTCAGAACGTGACGCTGGCCAAGGTGATGCTGGAGCGTGCCGGTGCCGGCGCGGTGAATGTCACCGAACTGCCAATCGGCCAGCATGTCGCCGCGCTGGCCGCAGGACAGGTCGATGCCATCTATACGCTGGAGCCCACCGGCACCGTCGGCCGCCTGAGTGGTTCGACGCGCGCGCTGGAAGTCGGTGTGGTGGCGAAATACATCCTGGGTGATCCGATGGCGCCCTGGCATGGCGGTGCGGCGACGCTGACGACCGAGTTCATCAAGAAGTATCCGGCCGAGACGAAAAAATTCATCGCTGCCTACACCAGGGGCGTGGACATGGTGAAGAACAAGCCGGCCGAGGCGCGTCCCTTCCTCAAGGGCTATACCGCGATCGAGGGCGCGCTAACCGCCGAAGTGCCGATGGCCGACTACATGTTCGGCAGCCAGTTCAAGCCGGCTGACGTGGCGCACTTCCAGAAGTTCTACGACCTGTTCTTCGAGAAAGGCATTTTTGAGAAGCGCGTCATGGTCGAACCGCTGCTCTATAAGGGCTGAACCATGGACGCCCCTTCGTCTGAAGCTGTTGCACCTGCCGGCAACGCGGCGCCATGGACGGCGCCGGCCGTCTCTGTGGCGCCACCCCGGTCCTTTCCCTGGGGAAAGCTCCTGCCCTTCCTCGGGCCGCTGGTGCTGTTCATCATCTGGGACGTGGTGGTGCGCGCCGGTCTGATCAAGGCCATTCTGCTGCCACCGCCCTCGGCCACCATCGTCACGCTGGTGACCGGGCTGGCCGGCGGGCCGCTGCTGACCGATTTCGGGGTGACGGTATGGCGGACCGTACAGGCCTTCCTGATTGCGGCCATCGTCGGCGTGCCGCTGGGGGTGCTGCTGGGAAGCAGCGAGCGCGCCTATCGCAGCGTGGAGTTCCTGATCGACTTCTTCCGGTCCACGCCGTCTTCCGCGCTGATTCCGCTGTTCCTGCTGATCTTCGGCGTGTCGGACATCAACAAGGTGGCGATCGCCGCCTTCGGCGCTTTCCTGATCGTGGTGTTCAACAGTGCCTACGGCGTGATCAACGCGCGCAAGCAGCGGGTGATGGCGGCCAAGGTCATGGGCGCCTCGCGCTGGCAGATTTTCAAGGATGTGCTGATCTGGGAAAGCCTGCAGCCCACCTTCGTCGGCCTGCGCTCGGCGGTGTCCATGGCGCTGGTGATCGTCATCGTCGCCGAGATGTTCATCGGCTCGGAGAGCGGCCTGGGGCATCGCATCATCGATGCGCAGCAGGTGCTCAATGTGAAGAGCATGTATGCCGCCATCCTGTCGGCCGGCGCGCTCGGTTATGCGCTGAACGTGATTTTCCTGATTGCCGAGAAACGGATTGTTCACTGGAGCGGACGATGAGAGTTACCAACGCAGCAGTGGTCGCCGACGTTCCTGTGCGCCCCTTTGTGCCGGGCGCTCCCGGCACCCATATCACCATCCGCGGACTGACGAAGTATTTCGCCGGCTGGCCGCTTTACGAGAACTTCGACCTCGACATCCCCAAGGCCAAGATCGTGTCGGTGTTCGGTCCGAACGGCTGCGGCAAGTCGACGCTGATCAACATGATCTCCGGCCTGATCCCGATCGACGGCGGCGAGATACTGTTCGATGGCAAATCGCTGGCCGAGACCAAGATCGGCTACGTGTTCCAGAATTACCGCGAAGCGATGTTCCCGTGGATGCGCACCATCGACAACATCGCCTATCCGCTGGTGATGGAGGGCAAATCCAAGGCCGAGGTGGACCGGCGCATGCAGGAACTGGTGGCGTCCTTCGACGTGAAGTTCGACCTCAACCGTTATCCCTACGAGCTTTCCGGCGGACAGCAGCAGACCGCCTCCATCATGCGGGCGCTGGCGCCGAAACCCGAGGTGGTGTTCCTCGACGAGCCGTTCTCGGCGCTCGATTACGAGATGACGCTGTTCATCCGCGAAAAGCTGCAGGAGGTGTTCATCCAGTCGGGCACCACCATGATGCTGGTGTCGCATGACCTGGAGGAGGCGGTGTATCTTGCCGACCAGATACTGCTCCTGACCAAGCGGCCGACAAAGATTGCGGAAATCCTGAAATACGACGACCCCCGGCCGCGCACCGTCGCCACGCTCTCCGAGCCCAGCTTCATCAGTGCAAAGAAGCTGAGCCTGGAGATCTTCCAGCGCGAAGTTCGTCGTTGAGGGTGAGGGGATGACATCACCAGAGGTGATCCAAAAATGACGCCTGAAGAAATCGAAAAATATGTCGATGCCGCCGCCGCGGCGGTCGCGCTCCCCATCGCCCCCGCGCACCGTCCCGGCGTGCTGCACTACTTTGCACTGGCCGCGTCGATGGCGGACCTGGTGAATGCGCAGGCACTGACCCCCGAAGATGAGCCGGCGCCGGTGTTCCTGCCAGTGTCGCCGCCGGAGGCATGATGGACCCGGTTTCGAAAACGGCGGAGACCTGGTTCCGGCAGGGCGCGGCGCGCATGGCCGAGGCGGTGCGTGCGCGCGAAGTGAGCGTCACCGCGCTGGTAGAGGATTCCCTGCAGCGCATCTCGCGGACCGATGATCGGGTCAACGCCTTCACCGATGTGACCACGGTGCGCGCCCTGCAGCGCGCCGCCGAGCTCGATGCGCAACTGGCGAGTGACGATGGCGTTTCGGCGCTGGACGCGCTGCCGCTGCTCGGTGTGCCGTTCGCGGTCAAGAACCTGTTTGACATCGAGGGGCTGCCCACGCGCGCCGGATCGTGGATCGGGCGCTACAGCGCCCCGGCAACGCAGGATGGCGCGCTGGTGCGGCGCATGGAGGCGGCGGGCGCGGTGCTGGTCGGCGGCCTGAACATGGATGAATACGCCTATGGCTTCACCACCGAGAACAGCCATGACGGCCCGACGCACAATCCGCACGACCTGACGCGCATCGCCGGCGGCTCCTCGGGCGGCTCGGCGGCCGCGGTCGCTGCCGGACAGGTGCCGATTGCGCTCGGTTCGGATACGAATGGCTCGATACGCGTGCCTTCCTCGCTGTGCGGCGTGTTCGGCCTGAAGCCGACCTATGGCCGGCTGACGCGCGCCGGTTCCTATCCGTTTGTGGCGAGCCTCGATCACCTCGGGCCGTTTGCGCGCAGCGTGCATGACCTCGCGCTGTCCTATGACGCCATGCAGGGGCCGGACCATGATGATCCGGCCTGCGCGCAGCGGGTGGTGGAGCGCACGCTGGGCGAACTGGGGCGCGGCGCGGACGGATTGCGCATTGCAGTGCTGGATGGCTACTTCCAGGAGCATGCCGGGGAGCAGGTGCGTGCCGCAGTTTCGCGTGTGGCGGCGGCGCTGGGTGCGAGTCGTCATGTGGAGTTGCCGGAGGTGGCACGCGCACGTGCTGCGGCCTTCCTCATCAGCAATGCCGAGGGCGCGCAATTGCATCTGCCAGACCTGCGCACGCGGGCGGGCGACTTCGAGCCGCTGTCGCGGGACCGCTTCCTCGCGGGGGCGCTGCTGCCCGCGGCCTGGGTGGTGCAGGCGCAGCGCGTGCGGCGCTGGTTCGCGCTGCAGGCGGCCGAACTGTTCAGGACGACGGATCTGCTGCTTGCGCCAGCCACGCCGTGCCCGGCAACACCGATCGGCACCGAATGGATCGAGATCAATGGCAAACGCTTTCCGGCGCGTCCCAGCATGGGCCTGATGACCCAGCCCATTTCGTGCATCGGCCTGCCGGTGTGCTGCGTGCCGGTGTGGATGGAGGGCAGCGCATTACCCGGAACGAACGGTGCGTTGCCCGTGGGTGTGCAACTCATCGCCGCGCCGTGGCGCGAGGACATTGCGTTGCGCGCGGCGGCGGCACTGGAGGCGGCGGGTGTCGTCACCGCGCCGGTGGCCGTGTTGGGGGATTCAGCATGAGCACGGACATCAACCTGCCCATCAACCTGCCCATCAACATCCCCGAGGTGCTGGCCGAAGTGACGGCGGTATTCGCGCGCTACGAGGATGCGCTGGTCAACAATCGCATCGACGTGCTGGATGAACTGTTCTGGGCCTCGGAGCGCACCGTGCGTTACGGCGGTGGCGAGAACCTGGTCGGCATCGAGGCGATACGCGCGTTTCGCAATGCGCGGCCGGCGACGGGTCTCGCGCGCAGCCTCGTCAATACCGTGATCACCACCTATGGTCGTGATTACGCCACGGCCTCCACGGAATTTTTCCGGGAGGGCGATGTCCGTGTGGGCCGCCAGAGCCAGACCTGGGTGCGTTTCCCGCAGGGCTGGAGAGTTGTTGCTGCGCACGTCAGTCTGATCAATCCGGGCTGAAGAACGCACTATCTGAGAGACCAACGGAACCCATGGCCACACCCCGCCGCCCTGCTGCACGCAACGCCGATTCCGAAGCGATGCCCGCCAATCTCGCTGAGCAGGTCTACGCCAGCCTGAAGCAGGACATGCATGACTTCGCGATCGTGCCGGGCGACCGGCTCTCCGAGGGCGAAATCGGTGTGCGCCTGGGGGTCAGCCGTACGCCGGTGCGCGAAGCCCTGTCCCGGTTGCGCAGCGAAGGCTTTCTCGAAGTGGAGGCCAAGTCCGGTTGGTACGTAAAGCCGCTGGATTTTGGCAAGCTTGATGACCTGTATGACCTGCGCATCACGCTGGAGGTGGCCAGCATTGAACTGCTGTGCGCCGGATCACGCGTGAGTTCGCGTGCCGGCAATGCCGAGCTGGAGAGCCTGAAGGCGGCCTGGCTGGTTCCCGCGGCGGACCGCCTCACCGATGCGCGCGAAGTCGGCGCGCTCGACGAACAGTTCCATGCCACGCTGGTTCGCGCGGCCGGCAACGCCGAACTGGCGCGCGTGCACTGGGACGTGACCGAACGCATCCGCATCATCCGGCGCCTCGATTTCACGCGCGGCGACCGCATCGCCGCCACCTACGCCGAGCACGGCAAGATCCTGCGCGCCGTGATGCAGTACAAGGCCGACCAGGCGCGGCTGCTGCTCCGAGCCCACATCGAGCAGAGCAAGATCGAGGTGAGGAAGATCACGCTCAGCACGCTGTTCGAGGCGCGGGCGCAGTTGCAGAAGTAGTTGTTCTTTGCGCTGCGGAATTGAAAGCTGACGCTGCGAATGCGCAAGGGGTGGGCTCGTCATTCCCGCGAAAGCGGGAATCCAGCTTTTAAGCTGGCGTGCAAAATATTTTTATAATGTAATCAATTCCATGAAATATTCATTATTCCATAAGAAAATTCGATGGAATTGATATCGCGATTCTCCGCGAATCAGGCGCGCTTCCTCACGAACATGTGCACTGCGCGCTCGCCGGCCGTGTACGGGGTGCATTCGTAGCCGAGCGCATCGAGGTCCAGGCCGGCGAACAGGTTTTCGCCCCTGCCGAGCAGTACCGGCCCAAGCGCCAGGTGCATGTCGTCGATGAGCCCGGCCTGAAGGTATTGCCGCACCGTGTCCACGCCGCCGCCAAGCCGCACGTCCTTGCCACCCGCTGCAGCGAAGGCCTGCTTCAGCGCCGAGTGGATGCCATCCGTGACGAAGTAAAAAGTGGTGCCGCCCTTCATCTCGAGCGGCTTGCGGGCGTGATGTGTCAGCACGAACACCGGCACGTGATAGGGCGGCTCCTCGCCCCACCAGCCCTGCCAGCTTTCGTCCGGCCACGGCCCGCGCACCGGCCCGAACATGTTGCGCCCGAGGATCCACGCGCCAATGTTGTCGAAGCCCTTCTCGGCGATGCTGTTGTCCGTGCCGGTTTCACCGCCTTCTCCCTTGCCGTGCATGGCCTGGAAGAAGCGGGTGGGGAAGACCCACCCCATCAGTTCCCCGCCGCGCACCCCCAGCGGATTCTGCAGGGACTGGTCAGCGCCGGCGCTGTAGCCGTCAAGGGAAAGGGAGAAGGACAGGACGCGGAGTTTGGGCATGGGGCGGGGTTTCTATGAAATGGTTTAACGATCGATCGATGGCGTTTAACGGAAAGAGGCCAGGCTCATTTCACGCCACCCGAAGCACCAGGCGTTTACCGCAAGCCTTGACGTACTTTCGCAAGGTGGCCACTGAGGGCGAGTGCTTGCCGGTGGCAAGGGCCCGTTCGAGGCGGGCGACGGCCGGCGCCTGGGTGCGCATGCGTTCAGCGACCTGTGCCTGGGTGAGGCCTGCTTCCTGACGGGCCTTGAGCAAAGCGTCCAGGAGCGCAGACTCTTCACGCTCAATGCGCTCGACCTCGGCGCGTACGCCGGGACGCTGCATGAGCTTCTTTACGACTTGATCATGAGTTCGCATGTTTGATTTCCTTCAGCCGTGATTCAGCGACATCCAGTTCCCGCACCGAAGTTTTGTTCGTCTTCTTGACGAAGCTGTGGAGCATGATGATGCGCCTGCCTACGATGGTGCAAAAGAACACTCTTGCAATGCCTTCGGCGCCTTTGAGCCGAAGCTCGAACAAGCCATTGCCGAAACAAGCCATTGCCGAACGCCTTGGTATGCGGTTCGCCCAGATTGGGGCCGAGGACGGCCATCCGGCGTGTCAATACGATGTAGCGCGCAGCCAGCGTATCCGGCAGGGCAAGGATTTTCCCTTGCACTGCTTCGCTGTAGTAGGTGATCGAGTAATCCGTGCTCATGATATAACAAATATGTTATTCACTGCAGCCGGAAAAAGGGCGGGGTTCATGTTCGATGAACACCGCCCCTCTGCTCCTGGTCGAGCCCCGCCTTACTTGACCGGAATGCTATCCCCCGCCTTTTGCGGCGGCGTCTTCATGTTGAACACCTTGACGCCGGGCGTCAGGCCGCCGTGGGGCGTGCCCTTGGGGATGATCAGCAGGTCGCCGGGGCGCAACTGCACGATCTTTTCGCCCAGCCATTCGCTGCCGGTGCCTTCCACCACGTATTGCAGCTCATTCGCTTCGGCGTGATAGTGCCGCGCGGTCGCGCCGATCTGGATGCCGAAGGTTGCGCCATCGGCGGTGGCCAGGGTTCGTGAGCGCGAGTCCGTTGCCGAGGGCTTGGAGATGTCATCGGGCTTCATGTCGAGCAGGTTGATGATCTGCACCTTCATGTTGTCCGCGGCATAGGCGGGCGTGCTGAAGCGTGCGGCGCCCAGGCCGGCCGCGAATGCGGCAACGGCGAAGACGACGGTCCAGGTGGTTCGGTTCTGTTGCATGTGCTCCTCCGTTGGAGTGAATGATGATTGTCGGTCGTCCGGTCTGGGCCGGATTTCGGCTTTATACACCTGCCGGCGTTCAGGGGTTTTCCGCAAGGGGCAGGTCAAGCTGCGCGTCTTCCATCGCGCCCTCCGCTGGGAGGTCTTCGACACGGCACAGCGCATCGGCACGCACGCCGAGCAGGCGCAGCCGCCGGTCCAGCGGGCATTTCTTCAGGCATTGCCCGGCGGCCTGGCGGATGGCGCGGGCATCCTGGGTGTGCGCTGGCAGGGTCAGTGCACGGGTGACGATCTTGAAATCATCCTGGCGCAGCTTCACGGCGATGGTCTTTGCGGTGTAGCCCCTGCGCGCCAGATCGTCGGCAACGCGCTCGCACAGCCCCGTGAAGATCGTGCCCAGTTGTTCGCGATCCTGGCGGGGATGCAGGTCGCGCTCGAACGTCGTCTCGCGGCTGATGGAGCGGGGCTCGCTGTGGGTTTCGACCGGGCGCTCGTCGCGGCCGTTCGCCGCATCGAGCAGCCACGCCGCGTAGTTCGCGCCGAATTCGTCGGTGAGCTGCAGCGGATCGGACGCTGCGAGTTCGCCGATGGTGCGTATGCCCATGGCGTCCAGCCTTGCCGCCGCCTTGGGACCGATGCCGTTGATGCGCCGCGGCGGCAGCGGCCAGATGCGCAATGGGACATCGGCGTGGGTGAGCAGGGTCAGTCCGTCGGGCTTGTCCAGTTCGGAGGCGATTTTCGACAGCAGCTTGTTCGGCGTGATGCCGATTGAGCAGCTCAGGCCGGTTGCGGTGCGCACGCGATCCTTGATCTGCTGCGCCACGGTCTTTGCCCGAAGGAGGGGATCAAGCGGGGGATCGTCTTCAATGCCTTCGGTTTCAATCAGCGTGGTGAGGTCGATGTAGATTTCATCGATGCCGCGGTTCTCGATGACCGGCGCGACTTCGGCCACTGCAGCTTTGAACAGGCGCGAATAGCGGCGGTACTCGTCAAAGTCGGCCGGCAGCAGCACGGCATCGGGGGCGAGTGCCGCGGCCTTCATCAGGCCCATGGCCGAATGCACGCCCAGGGCGCGCGCCTCGTAGGTGGAGGTGGTGGCCACGCCGCGGCCGGCATAGTCGCGCAGCAGCGCATAGCGCCGCGTGCCGTCGGGCTGGACTTCCGGCTGGTGCGCGCGCCGGCCGCCGACCACGACCGGCCGGCCGCGCAGTTCGGGGTAGCGCAGCAGTTCCACCGACGCGTAGAACGCGTCCATGTCGAGGTGGGCGATCCAGCGGGGCATGGTGGGGCCAATATTGATCGGATGCTGTGGAAATATACAGCATCGTAATTCCGCCGGCTGGCGTGATTACTGCGGTCAGTGCGTTGTTGTTTCGCCGTTGATGTTGTTCGCCTGGCCGGTTCAGTTTGCTTCAGTGGAAAATTGCTGCTGCAGGACAGCGAGGCGGTCCAGGGCGGCCTGTGGCAGCGGACCCTTCAGCACGGCGACGAGCGCGTCCTCGAACTGCTGTGGCGTGGCTACACCGACGAGGATGGTGCCCATCGCCGGATGCGTGATACAGAAGCGCGTTGCTGCTTCGGCGAGGCTCGATGCAAATCCCTCTGTGACCAGGGGGGCCAACCGTTGCGCGCGTCGCAGGTCATCCTCATAGGTCCTGGCCGAGCCGATGGGCCGGGGAGGCGGGCTGGCGATGGGATGCCGCTCGGCGGTCCCTGACAACGCACCGCCGGCCAGCACGCGTATGCCGATTACGCCGACACCGGCCGCCTGGGTTTGGTCGAACAGTTGGCGGTAGTCCTGCGCGGGATATTCCGGCGGCAATGGACTCGCTGCCGAAGGGTTGAGCATGTTGTAGCTCACCTGCGCAGAATCGAAGCATCGTGCGTTGATGGCCTGATGCAGCGCCGCAGTGTCGCCATTGGCTGTCATGCCAAGAAAGCGTATTTTGCCTTGCCGGCGCAGCGACTCGAAGGCGGGCACGACTTCTTCCAGCACCTGGCGGGCGGCCAGCCGCTCTCCGGCGCCGCTGGCAATGATGTTGTTGTGAAGATGCAGGATATCGACCTGCTCACGCGCGAGGCGTCTGAGGCTGGCCTCCACCGAACTGACGATGTCAGCGGCAACGGATTTCGAATCGGCGGGCACGCGCACCTTGGTTCCGACCAGCGCGTCGCGGGGCTTGAGCCGGTTGAGGATGCGCCCGAGGTTTTTTTCCGATTCGCCATTGCCGTACTGCGCGGCCGTGTCAAAGTAGTTCACGCCGGCTTCCAGCGCACGCGCGATCGCCTGTTCCTGATCGGCGGGCGCACCCCTCACCATCAATCCGCCGACGGCACCGCAACCAAATCCCAGTATCGAGACCTTGAGCCCGCTGCGGCCGAAGGTGCGCATTTGCATGTCAGGCCCTCAGCACGTCCGCGTATTCCGGCGTCTTGTCGAACACCGATTTCGCGAACGGGCACAGGGGCAGCAGCGTGTGTCCGCCCTTGCGCGCCCACTGCACGGCGGCATCAACCAGGCGCCGGCCGGCACCGGTGCCGCGCAGCGCATCGTCCACCTGCGTGTGGTCGATGATGGTGAGGTCGCCGGCCACGGTGTAGCTCATTTCGGCGAGGCGCGTGCCATCACGCTCGATGAAGAAGGCGCCTTTGGAGCCGATCTGGCGATGCGAGATCGGGAGGTTGGGGGATTCGGGGGATTTGTCCATGATCGATAGGGTCGTCAAGTTGCCGTTGCAGTTTGCGTGTTGCCTTTACCGCGCGGGAATTTCGTAATGATAGTGAAGGGTGTTCAGATATTGCGCCACGGCAGTGACATCACTGTCATCCCAGCGCTGCCCCGCGTTCACCTGCCAGCGCTGCACCTGCGCCTTGAGGCTGGTCCAGTCAGTGGCCAGGCGTTTTTCGCGCCAGTGCACCTGCGTGGTGTGGCAGGCCACGCAATGCGTCGAATACAGCAGCGCGCCACGCGAACCGCCCGCCCCCGCCCCTGGCGCCTGCGCCATTGCCGCCGGACCGGCCAGCAGGCCCGTCAGCAGTACCGCAATGTGCAGCAGCGTCCTTGATTCGATCCTGATCATGCCGGCTCCGTCGCAAAGTCAGTAAGTTAGGCGTTCATGTTAGCCCGGGATGCGCCTCGATGTCCGGAAACCGGTTGATCCACGTCAACGGGCCTTGACGGGTGCCGGTTTCCGACTGGGGCCCGAACCTGCCGGGGTGCGGGTAATCGGCGCGCTTGACGTTAAACTAATGGCCTTTCCCGCAATTTCCCTGTCATTCCCACCGGCCATGAACCGCATGCTGAAGATCCTGACCCTGTGCCTTTCGCTATTCGCCGCCCTTGCCGGCACTGCAGCAAATGCCGCCATACCCGTTCCCGTCGATGCGAAGGGCGTGCCTTCCCTTGCACCCATGCTGGCGAAAGTCACGCCGGCGGTGGTGAACATTTCGGTGACCTCGCGCGATCCGGCCGAGAGCAATCCCATGCTGCGCGATCCGTTCTTCCGGCGTTTCTTCGACATTCCGGACGAGGCGGCCAAGCCGCAGCAGTCGGCCGGTTCGGGAGTGATCATCGATGCCGCGCGCGGCCTGGTCATCACGAACAACCATGTGATCAAGGATGCCCAGACCATCGTGGTGACGCTGAAGGACCGCCGCGAGCTCAAGGCGACGCTGATCGGCACTGATCCGGGCACCGACATCGCGCTGCTGCGTGTGCCGGCGCAGGGACTTGCGGCCCTGCCGCTGGGCGATTCGGATGTGATTCGCGTCGGTGATTTCGTGGTCGCGATCGGCAATCCCTTCGGTCTTGGCCAGACCGTGACCTCGGGCATCGTCTCGGCGCTGGGCCGCACCGGCATCGGCGCAGAAGGTTACGAGGACTTCATCCAGACCGACGCCTCGATCAATCCGGGCAATTCCGGCGGCGCGCTGGTGAACATGCAGGGTGAACTGATCGGCATCAACACCGCCATCCTCGGGCCTTCGGGCGGCAATGTCGGCATCGGATTTGCCGTGCCGGTGGCGATGGTGAAACTGGTCATTGCGCAGATCCAGCGCTTCGGCGAGGTGCGGCGCGGCCGCATCGGCACGACCTCGCAGGATCTGACACCGGACGCTGCGAGAAAACTTGGCGTCAATGTGAACGAGGGCGCGATCGTCGTGGCCGTGGAGTCCGGCTCCACGGCGCAGAAGGCCGGCCTGCGCGCCAGGGACATCGTGGTCTCGGCGAACGGCCGGCCGGTGCGCAACTCATCGGATTTCCGCAATCGCGTCGGACTCACGCCGGTGGGCGAAGAGGTGGAAGTGCATGTGCTGCGCGGCGGGCAGACCGTGCCGTTGCGCATCCGCATTGCCGAACCGTTCGCGACCACCAGCATTCCCGGCGAGGTGGTGCCGCAACTGGCCGGTGCGCGCGTCGCCGACATCGAACGCGGCATGCCGATGTTCGGCGATGTCGAAGGCGCCATCGTCACGGCGGTGCAGGCGGGCAGTGCCGCGGCGCGCTCCGGCCTGCAGCCGGGCGACATCCTCTACGGCGTCAACCGGCGGCGTGTGCGCAATGTGAAGGAACTGCTGGCGCTGCTGCGTGCCAGCGAGAAGCCGATGCAGATCGCGCTGCTGCGCGGCGAGAACCAGATGACCTTGGTGATTCGGTGATTCGGTGATCCGCTGAAGCCCGATGCGCGGCTAGACCTTCAGTTGCAGCGACTTGTATTCGAGGAATTCCTCGAGTCCGTACACGCCGGCCTCGCGGCCGTGGCCTGACTGCTTGAATCCGCCGAAGGGCGCATTGAGGTTGAAGGGGCCGCCGTTGATGTCGATCTGCCCCGCGCGCAGCCTTCGCGCGACCTTCTTTGCGCGCTCCGGGTTCGCGGACCATACGCCACCGGCCAGGCCGTAGATGGTGTCATTGGCGATGCGGATGGCGTCGGATTCGTCCTTGTAGGTGATGATGGACAGCACCGGCCCGAAGATCTCCTCCTGGCCAATGGTCGACTTCGGGTCCACCCTGCCGAACACCGTGGGCTTGATGTAGTAGCCCCCCGCCAATCCTTCCGGAGGCTCGGCGCCGCCGGCCACCAGTTCGGCGCCTTCGGCGACGCCCCTGGCGATGTAGCCGCGCACGCGCTCGAGCTGTGCGGCGGAGGTGAGCGGCCCGAGGCGCGTGTTCTCGGACATCGGATTGCCCGGTGTGTAGCCGTTCGCGATCTCGGCGGCGAGCGCCTTCGCTTCCTCGTACTTCGCCTCCGGCACCAGCATGCGCGTGAAGGCGGTGCAGGTCTGCCCGGAATTGAGATAGCAATTGCCCACCGTGGCTTTCACCGCGGTCGGAAGGTCGGCATCGTCCAGGATCACGGCCGCGGATTTGCCGCCCAGCTCCAGCGTCACCCGCTTGACGGTCTGTGCGGCGAGTTCCGAGATGCGCTTGCCGGCGCGCGTGGAACCGGTGAAGGAAACGGCATCCACCCCGGGATGTTTCACCAGTGCTTCGCCGACCACTGTGCCCAGGCCGGTGACCAGGTTGAAGACACCTGCCGGCAGTCCGGCTGTGTGAATCACTTCGGCGAGGATGAAGGCGTTGAAGGGCGCGACCTCGGAGGGTTTGAGCACCACGGTGCAGCCCGCCGCCAGTGCGGGTGCCACCTTGAGCGCGATCTGGTGCAGCGGATAGTTCCAGGGCGTGATGGCGCCGACCACGCCCACTGCCTCGCGCAGTACCAGCGAGTTCAGCATCTTGCTGACTGCGGGCTGGGTCAGCGCCATACGGCGCGCGGCGGCGCGTACGGTGCCCTCCTGCGCGAGGAGCGCAAGCAGTTCGAAATGGCGCAGGCGGAGCTTGCGCACCATCCGGCTGAATTGGGCGGGCATGCGGGCCATGATAGCTGAAGGTGTTCACCGGTCGCTCAGTGAAACCCGGGTTCGCGTGGCTTTCGGGGAGCAGCCCGATTCCGGGCAAAGTGCACGCATCGGAAAGGTATGATCCCCCTTTTTCAAAGCCGGCATGAACACAATGGCGAACATCCGCTACCGCATCGTCCCCATCCGCCCCGAGGCGCATCTGTTCGAGGTGGGCTGCACCGTCGCCGATCCCGACCCGGAAGGCCAGTGCTTTGCGCTGCCGGCGTGGATTCCGGGCAGCTACCTGGTGAGGGATTTTGCGCGGCATATCGTCACGATTCGTGCGCAATCAGGTTCGAGCGGACGCGGCAAGTCACTGGCCTTGGAAAAACTCGACAAGCACACCTGGCGCTGCGAGCCCACGGCCGGCCCGATCACCCTGACCTGCGAGGTCTATGCCTGGGACCTGTCCGTGCGCGGCGCGCACCTCGATGCCACCCACGCCTTTTTCAATGGCACCAGCGTGTTCCTGCGCGTCCTTGGCAAAGAGGACCGGCGTTGCGACGTGGAAATTGCGCCGCCGCCTGCAGTAGGTCCCAATCGGGCACGCTATCGCCGCTGGGAGGTGGCCACGGCGCTGAAGCGCAAGCGCGCGCCGCAGTGGGGCTTCGGCCTCTACACCGCCGCCGACTACGATGAATTGATCGACCATCCGGTTGAATTGGGATCATTTTCACGGAAAACGTTTTACGCGAAGCGAGTTCTCCATGAAATTGTGATCACGGGCCGGCATCGCGCCGACATGTCCCGGCTGGCCCGGGACATGAAGCGCATCTGCGAGGCGCAGATCGATTTCTTTGGTGCACCCGCCCCGATGGATCGCTATGTGTTTCTGATCACCGCGGTGGGCGAGGGCTATGGCGGCCTGGAGCATCGCGCCTCGACCGCGCTGATGTGTTCCCGGAAGGACCTGCCCACACCGGGCATGAAGGAACCGACCGAGGCCTATCGCAGCTTCCTTGGCCTGGTGAGCCACGAGTACTTCCATACCTGGAACGTGAAGCGCATCAAGCCGGCGGCATTCACGCCCTACGACCTCAATCGCGAAAACCACACCACGCTGCTCTGGGCGTTCGAAGGGCTGACTTCCTATTACGACGACCTGATGCTGGTGCGCTCGGGGCTGCTGTCGAAGGACAAGTATCTCGAGACCCTGGCGCGCAACATCACCCAGCTCCTCCGCGCCCCCGGCCGCAAAAAACAGAGCGTGACCGACTCCAGCTTTGACGCGTGGACAAAGTACTACCGGCAGGACGAGAACTCCACCAATTCGATCGTGAGTTATTACGGCAAGGGCAGCCTGGTGGGGCTGTGCCTTGACCTGCACATCCGGCGCAGCACCGGTGGGCGCAAGTCGCTGGACGATGTGATGCTGGCCTTGTGGAAAAAACATGGCAAAACCGGGCTGGGCGTGGCGGAGGACGGCATCGAGCGGCTGGCCGAGGCGGTGACGAAGCTCAAGCTGAAGCGCCTCTTTGACCGCTGGCTGCGATCCACGGCGGAACTGCCCCTGGCAGACCTGCTGGCGTCCCATGGCGTGGAACTTGCCCTGCGTCCGGCGCAATCCGAAGGGGACAAGGGGGGGCTCGGCCCGGTAAAATCGGCATCTTTGCCCGTGCGTGCGGTGGTTGGTGCACGGGGCAATGCTGCAGCCGGGGAGTTCCGGCTCACGCATGTGCTGGAGGGCGGCGCGGCTCAGACGGCCGGTTTGTCGGCCGGCGATGTCGTGGCGGCTGTGGATGGCATCCGGATCGGAACAGGCGGGATGGAAGCGGCGCTGGCCGGTCGCAAGCCCGGTGAATCGCTGCAGGTGCATGCCTTCCGGCGCGATGAACTGATGGTTTTCACGCTCGTGCTTGGGGCGCCGCAGGCGGATACCTGTGTGCTCAGCGTGACTGAAGACAAGAACGCGGAAGCCCGGCGGCTGAGGACGCGCTGGCTTTCCTGATGGGGTTGACTGCCTGATCGCGATTGCGGGGGGCGGCGTAATTTTGGGATTTGAGAGGGAATGTCCGGAACCAACATCATCCTGGTGCGCCACGGCGAGACGCAGTGGAATGTGGCGCGTCGCATTCAGGGCTACAGCGACAGTCCGCTGACGCCGACCGGTGTGGCGCAGGCGAAGGCGCTGGGCGCGCGCCTGGCGCAGGAAAAATTCGATGCCGTGCATGCCTCCGACCTCGGCCGGGTGCGCCAGACCGTGGCGCACATTGTCGAGAAGACCGGGCACGCGGCGAGTTTCGCCGAGGACCTGCGCGAACGCTGCTACGGCGTGTTCGAGGGCAAGACCATGGACGAATGCGAGGCCGAGCTGCCCGGGCAGTGGGCCATTTACCGCGGCCGTGATCCGCAGGCGGTGCCGCCCGGTGGCGAGAGCGTCGCGCAGTTCCAGGACCGCATCATCGGCGCGCTGGAACGCGTGGCGCGCGAATCGGATGGACAGACGGTGGTGGTCGCGGCGCACGGCGGTGTGTGCGGCGCGCTGTTCCGCCACGTGATGGGGCTGCCGCCGGGAACGCCGCGCAGCTGGTCGCTGTACAACGCCAGCATCAACCGCTTCCATTACCGCAAGGGCAAATGGCAGCTCGAGGTGTGGGGCGACATTTCGCATCTGAACGGGGAAAGCCTGCAGGACCTGTAGGCGTCCGGTCAAAGAATACTCAGTGGGTAACAGTTGATTTTCAAAGGAGAGCAGCATGAGCACGGAATCATTTGACGTAGTGGTGGTGGGCGCGGGCAATGCCGCGATGTGTGCGGCGCACGCCGCGCGCGAGCAGGGCTGCAGCGTGCTGGTGCTGGAACGTTCCTCCGAGGAAGAGCGCGGCGGCAACTCCTCCTACACTGCCGGCAACATCCGCACGGTGTACAACGGCGTGGACGACCTGAAGGACCTGATGCCCGACCTCACCGACGAAGAGATCGCGATCACCGACTTCGGCACCTATACCAAGGAAAACTTCTTCGATGACCTGGCCCGCGTGACGCAGAACCGCTGCGATCCGGACCTGGTGGAAGTGCTGGTGAACAACATTGCCCCCACCATGAAGTGGCTGCAGCAAAAGGGCGTGCGCTTCCAGCCCATCTGGGGCGCGCAGGCCTACAAGATCAATGGCCGGTTCAAGTTCTGGGGCGGCCTCACGGTGTGCTCCTACGGCGGCGGCCCCGGCCTGGTCGAGGCGCACCACAAGATTGCCGCCAAGAACGGCATCACGATCAAGTACAACGCGGTGGCCACGACGCTCATCGCCGATGACGACGGCGTGCACGGGTTGAAGTACAAGGACAATGGCAAGACGAAGGAAGTGTCGGCCAAGGCGGTGGTGCTGGCCTGCGGCGGCTTCCAGGCCAACGTCGAGTGGCGCACACGCTACCTCGGGCCGAACTGGGATCTGGCCAAGGTGCGCGGCACGCGCTTCAACACCGGCATGGGCCACGAGATGGCTTTCGCGGTGGGCGCACAGGCCACCGGCCACTGGTCCGGCTGCCATGCCGTGGGCTGGGAACTGAATGCGCCGCCCACCGGCGACCTGGCCGTGGGCGACAATTACCAGAAGCACAGCTACCCGTGGGGCGTGATGATCAATGCCAAGGGCAAGCGCTTCGTGGATGAAGGCGCGGACTTCCGCAACTACACCTACGCCAAGTACGGCCGCGTCATCCTCGAGCAGCCCGAGCAGTTTGCCTGGCAGGTGTTCGACAAGAAAATCATCCCCATGCTGCGCGCCGAGTACCGCATCAAGCAGGTGACCAAGGTCACGGCCAACACGCTCGAAGAACTGGCCGAGAAGCTGGATGGCGTCGATCCGAAGGCGTTCCTCGAGGAGATCAAGGCCTACAACGCCGCAGTGATGAAGGACGTGCCGTTTGATCCGAACATCAAGGACGGTCGCGGCACCAAGGGCCTGGCGGTGAACAAGACCAACTGGGCCAACACGATCGACGAGGCGCCCTTCGAGGCCTATGCCACGACCTGCGGCATCACCTTCAGTTTCGGCGGCATCAAGATCAACACCGAAGGTCATGTGCTGGATGCCGACGACAAGCCCATCCCGGGCCTGTATGCGGCTGGCGAGATCGTTGGCGGCATTTTCTACTTCAACTATCCGGGTGGCTCGGGCCTGGCGGCGGGCATGGTGTTCGGCAAGGTCGCAGGCGCATCGGCGGCCAAGCTGGCCAAGGCTTAACAAACTTCTGTAATTATTACCGTCATCCCCGCGAAGGCGGGGATCCAGTTTTTAGCGATGTAAAATCCCCCCGCGCGACTTTGTGCTTTGTCGCGTCGGCCCCCTTTGACAAGGGGGTGGACCCCCGCCTTCGCGGGGGTGACAGTTCTTTAGGTAAGTGATGATAACGAGCGCGGCGATTATCCATGGCTGATCTCCCCGTCACCTTCGACGACGTCGCTGCCGCCGCGCAGCGCATCAAGGGTCACGCATACCGCACGCCGGTGCTGACCTCGCATTCCGTGGATGCGCGCACTGGTGCGTCGGCGTTCTTCAAATGCGAGAACTTCCAGCGCATGGGTGCCTTCAAGTTCCGCGGCGCCTACAACGCGCTGTCGCAGTTGCCGGCCGAATCGCGCCGGCGCGGCGTGCTGGCCTACTCCTCGGGCAATCACGCGCAGGCGGTGGCACTGGCCGGGCGCGAGCTGGGCATTCCTGCTGTCATCGTCATGCCGCAGGATGCACCGGCGGTGAAGATCGCCGCCACGAAGGGTTATGGCGCGGAGGTGGTGCTCTACGACCGCCATACCCAGGACCGCGAGGCGTTTTCCGCGGCGCTCGCCGCCGAACGAGGACTGCCGGTGGTGCCGCCGTTTGACCATCCCCACATCGTCGCCGGACAGGGCACGGCCGCCATGGAACTCATCGAAGAAACGGGGGCGCTGGATTACCTGTTCGTGCCTTGCGGCGGTGGCGGCCTGATCTCGGGCAGCGCGATTGCGGCAAACCATCTTTCTCCCGGCTGCAAGGTGATCGGCATCGAGCCCGCGGCGGGCGACGATGCCACGCGTTCGTTCAGGACGAAGACGCTGCAGAGTTGCCACAACCCGGACACCATCGCCGATGGCGCGCGCACGCATGCGCTGGGCGCGATCACGTTTCCGCTGTTGATGGCGCATGTCCATGACATGGCCACGGTGAGCGACGAAGAACTGCTGGCCGCGATGTTCTATCTGTGGGAGCGCATGAAAATCGTGGTCGAGCCTACCGGTGCGCTGGGTGCCGCAGGCCTGTTCGGCGCGACACGGGCCGTGCAGGGAAAGCGGGTAGGCATTATCCTCTCCGGCGGCAACGTCGATATGAAGGCGATTGCGCGTTACCTCTAGGCTGCGCAAGCGACGCCAGCAGAATTGTCCGGAGACCTCCATGACTGAACACGTCAATCACTCCCCTGCACCAGCCGGTGCGGATGCCGATCGGCGGGTGATTACGGAGGAGTACCGCAGGATCCAGCAGGAACTGCACAGGAATCCCGATTACGGGACCATGTCCATCGAGTTTGCGCCCATCGTCAAGCAGGTGCTGGACCTTGGCAAGCTGCAATCGATCTCCGACTATGGCGCGGGCAAGCAGAATCTGATCAAGACGCTGAGGGCGAAGTTTGGCATCGAGGTGGATTACCGTCCCTATGACCCGGCTTTTCCGGAATACGGCAAGGCGGTTTCCGCCGATCTGGTGTGCTGCATTGACGTGCTGGAGCACATCGAGCCCGAACTTCTGGACAACGTGCTGGACGAGCTCGGAGCGATCACCACACGCTACGGCCTTTACTCCATCCATACCGGTCCTGCGATCAAGGTGCTGGCCGACGGGCGCAATGCGCACCTCACGCAAAAGCCGTCGTCGTGGTGGCTGCCAAGATTGTGCGAGCGCTTCGAAATCGAGGCGCTCAACCGGACGGGAGGCGGATTTTACGTCCTCGTCACACCGAAGAAGCCGGCCTGAAGACTTTGTTCCTGTTGTGTCGGGATCAGCCGGACTTCGCTTCCTTCATCGGGCAGGTGTTGATGCCGAGCACCGTGTAGAGCGGACAGAAATTCACGATGCCGGTCAGCAGGGGAACCAGTCCGATCAGGCCCCAGAAGCGGGCGTTGCCTTCGAGTATGAAAAACAGGCTGAATAGCGCTGCGCCAACCACGATGCGCAGATTCCTGTCCATGCCGCCAACATTTGCTTTCATGCGATCTCCATTCAGGGATTTGATGAATGGAGGCTACGCCGGGTGGTTCCCCCAGCCTTGACATGGATCAAGCAGGGCCGGAAAGCGGGCTTTTCAGCCACTCATGCGGTGCCCAAGGCGAGTTGCGGCATGGTGCTGCTGCCCATCGGGATGATTTCGACGTTGCCGCGGACGCGCTGCAGGAACGGCACGAGGATGCGGTAGGTATCGAGGTCGAACACCGGTGTCATGCGTTCCGAACGTTCTTCCATCCGCTCGAACAGCTCTGGCTCAGAGCGCGCGGTGCCCAGGTAGCACCAGTGGTCGAGCAGGTGGATGTCGGTGCGCAGGCCGCTTCTTGACGTCTCGCGTATGCCGATGCGGCCCGGGTAGGGCCAGGCTTTCATGCGCAGTTTGACGAGCGCGTCCAGCAGCCGCAGGTTGTGTGCCGCCAGCGTTTCGGCGCCGCAGCATGCGCCACGGCATTTCCTGATCTGGTGTGCGAAGCAGGGGCGGCCGGGTGCTCCGCTTTTTTGTTTCGGTGCGCCATGCTCCAGGCCCAGCAGTTGCGGACACAGGCCGTTGTCATCCGCCGCTTCCTGCAGTGCTTCCATCGCTTTTCGTTTGGAGCGGAACACGCCGAAGGTTTCGTCCAGCCGCCGCGGATCGATTTCCGCGGCACGCACCAGTTCGGGCGCCTTGTCCGAAGCCGGCGACCAGCGGAAGGCGCACAGGTCCTGGTTGCGCCTCAGCATGCGGTTGTGCACCGGCAGCATTTCCTTCACGAGGCGCGCCTCGGTAAGCAGCGCGCCCAGTTCACCGGCGGTTTCGATGCATTCGATGCGCGTGATCTGTTGCGAGATGCGCATGTCCTTGGCCGAACTGTGGTCGCCGGAAAAATGCGACATGACGCGCGAGCGCAGCTTCACGCTCTTGCCGACGTAGAGCGGCGCGTCCTTCTCATCGTAGAACAGGTATACCCCGGGCCCTTCGGGCAGGTCGTCAAGGGCATCGGGCGGCAGCTTTGGCGGCAGGCTGGGCGATTTGAGCTGCTCGTTCACCGCCCTGGTGATGGCCTCTTCATCGAACTCGCGCTGCAGCACCTGCGCAAACTGCCACAGCACGCGGGCATCGCCCAGCGCGCGATGGCGCGCGCCGCCGACATCGAGCTGGTGCCGCTCGATCAGCGCGTCCAGGTTGTGGCGGCGGTGCTGTGGGTACAGGCTGCGCGAAAGCTTGACCGTGCACAGCAGTTTGGGGCGGAACTTGTGTCCGACGCGCTCGAATTCGTGGCGCAGGAAGCCATGGTCGAAACGCACGTTGTGCGCGATGAACAGGCGCCCTTCGAGGCGGCGCACGATCTCGGCCGCCACACGCTCGAATGGCGGGGCTTCCTCCACCATCGCGTTGGATATGCCGGTCAGCGTCTCGATGAAGGGCGGGATGCGAACGCCCGGATTGACCAGGGTGTTCCATTCCTCGACATGGCCATCCGGATCGACCGTGACGATGCCCACTTCGGTGATGCGGTCGAAGTGCGCAGTCGAGCCGGAGGTCTCCAGGTCGACGAAAGCGAGGGCTGATCCGTAGGGGAGCTGGTTAAACATACAGGCGATGTTGCCACAAGGGGCAGGGGGCGGTCCTGTTCAAGGTACAAGATATTGAAAAACAAGGTAAATCCCCGGTGGGGTCGAAAGGGGTGGCGTGATAAAATGCCTTTTCCTGATTTTTGCCTGTTGTTCGTCGCTTTCGTTAACCCCTCCTGCCCCTGCCGAAAGACCGCCATGATGAATCCGAGCGACCTCGCCCACGCCGATCCCGAACTGTTCCGCACCATTCAGCTGGAAAACCAGCGGCAGGAAGACCACATCGAGCTGATTGCCTCGGAAAATTACGTCAGCCGCGCGGTGCTGGAAGCCCAGGGCTCGCAGTTCACGAACAAGTATGCCGAGGGCTATCCGGGCAAGCGCTATTACGGCGGCTGCGAATACGCAGACATGGCTGAACAACTGGCCATCGACCGTGTGAAAAAGCTGTTTGGCGCCGAAGCGGCGAACGTGCAGCCGAACTCCGGCTCTCAGGCCAACCAGGCGGTGTTCTTCGCGCTGCTGAAGCCGGGCGACACCTACCTCGGCATGTCGCTCGCCATGGGCGGCCACCTGACCCATGGCTCCCCGGTGAACATGAGCGGCAAGTGGTTCAACGTCGTCAGCTATGGCCTGAACGACAAGGAAGAGATCGATTACGACGAAGTCGAGCGACTGGCTCACGAGAAGAAGCCGAAGCTCATCCTCGCCGGCGCGTCGGCCTATTCGCTGCGCATGGACTTCGAGCGCTTCGGGAAAATCGCAAGGGATGTTGGCGCCTATTTCATGGTCGATATGGCGCATTACGCAGGTCTGGTTGCTGCAGGGCTGTACCCGAATCCGGTGGGTATTGCCGACGTTGTCACCAGCACCACGCACAAAACACTAAGAGGCCCAAGAGGCGGCCTGATCCTGATGAAGGCCGAGCACGAGAAGGCCATCAATTCGGCGATCTTCCCCGGCCTGCAGGGTGGCCCGCTGATGCATGTCATTGCCGCCAAGGCCGTGGCCTTCAAGGAAGCGCTGGAGCCTTCCTTCAAGGCCTATCAGCAGCAGGTCGTGGAAAACGCCCGCGTCATGGCCGAGACGCTGACCAAGCGCGGCCTGCGGATCGTCTCCGGGCGTACCGAGAGCCATGTGTTCCTGCTCGACCTGCGCGCCAAGAAGATCAACGGCAAGGAAGCCGAGGCGGCGCTGGGCAAGGCGCACCTCACCGTGAACAAGAACTCCATCCCGAACGATCCGGAAAAGCCCTTCGTCACCAGCGGCATCCGGCTCGGTTCGCCGGCCATGACCTCGCGCGGTTTCGGACGCGCCGAGGCGGAAAGGGTCGGCAACCTGATCGCCGACGTGCTCGAGGCGCCGGCCGATGAAGCCGTGCTGGCGAGGGTGCGGAAGGACGTCGAGGCCCTGTGCAGGAAATTCCCGGTGTATGGAAAAGCCGAAGAACGTGCCAAAGCAGTTGCCTGATATTGATTGAGGCAGTCCCGAAAAACCATAACTAAAACTGGCGGGGTGGTGCGATGAAATGTCCGTATTGCAAGGCGGGTGACACCTCGGTCATTGATTCGCGGCTGTCTGACGATGGCGACAGCGTGCGCCGCCGCCGTGAATGCCAGGCCTGCGACAAGCGCTTCACCACCTACGAGCGGGTGGAGCTCTCCATGCCGCTGGTGGTGAAGTCCAACGGCTATCGCATCAGTTATGACCGCAACAAGATCCGCACTGGCTTCATGCGTGCCCTGCACAAGCGGCCGGTGCCGGCGGGACAGGTGGAAGAGGCGATCAACCGCGTCGAGCAGCGCATCCTCGCGCTCGGCGAAAGGGAAGTGAAGAGCCGCGTGGTCGGCGAGATGGTGATCCGCGAGCTGAAGAAGATGGACGATGTCGCCTATATCCGCTTCGCGTCGGTGTACGAGGACTTCCAGCGCATCGACGATTTCCGTGAGGCCATCCTGTCGGTCAAGCGCCCGGCCGGTGCCAAGCGCTCGCGCAAGCCTGTCAAATAAGACCACGAATCCGCGCCCGGCATTCCCCGGGGCGCAGCCCTTGTCCATGACTGCAGAATTTTCTCCCGTTGACCGCGAATACATGGCGCGCGCCCTGGTGCTGGCACGGCGCGGCCTCTACACCACGACACCGAATCCGCGCGTGGGTTGCGTCATCGTGCGCGATGGCGTGATCGTCGGTGAGGCCTTTCATGAGAAGGCCGGCGGGCCGCATGCCGAGGTGCATGCCCTGCGTGCGGCCGGAGAAAACTCCCGCGGCGCCACGCTGTACGTCACGCTGGAGCCCTGCGGCCACCACGGGCGCACGCCGCCCTGCACCGATGCCGTCATCGCCGCCGGCGTGGCGCGCGTGGTCGCAGCCATGCGCGACCCGAATCCGAAAGTCGCAGGTGAGGGGTTTGCACGATTGCGTGCTGCCGGGATTGCCGTTGACGATGGCGTCATGGAAGACGAAGCGCGCGAACTGAACATCGGGTTCGTGTCGCGCATGACCCGCGGCCGGCCGTGGGTGCGCATGAAGGTGGCGGCCACATTGGACGGGCGCACGGCGCTCGCGAATCGAAAAAGCCAGTGGATCACCGGAGAGGCGGCACGCGCTGACGGACATGCGTGGCGCGCACGTGCCTGCGCCCTGCTGACCGGTTTTGGCACGGTGCGCGATGATGATCCGCAGCTCAATGTGCGCATGGTCGACACACCACGCCAGCCGCTCCGCGTGCTGGTGGACAGCCGGCTCGAGACCTCGCCAAAGGCAAGAATTTTCGAGGGCGGGAATGTGCTGGTGTTCGGCAGTCGTGATGATGCGGAAAAACGCCGCGGGCTCGAGGCGCGCGGTGCCGAAGTGGTGGTGTTGCCCAATGCCGATGGCAAGGTCGACCTGCCGCCCATGCTGGAAGAACTGGCCCGGCGCGGCATGAATGAAATCCATGTTGAATCCGGCACGCGCCTGAATGGCTCTTTGCTGGCCGAAGGCTGCGTGGATGAATTGCTCGTCTACCTTGCGCCAAAGCTGATCGGCAATGCCGGCCTCGGGATGTTCGATCTGCCGGAGATGAAGGCATTGTCGGAGGCGCAGCGTCTGGACTTCCAGGGTGTTTTGCGCATTGGCGAAGATTTGCGCATCATGGCGCGGATCAGAAAAACCTGAGGAAGGGCGGAACAAGTCCTTCGACAGGCTCAGGACGAACGGCAGGCAGTTGATTCCGTTCGTGGTGAGCTTGTCGAACCATGAATGGAATGAACTTGTTCAGCGCTTCCTGGAAAGGCGAAAGGGAGTTGCACATGTTTTCCGGAATCATCCAGGCGCTGGGCAAGATCAGCCGCATCGACAAGCGGGAAGGGGGCGTGCGCCTGGCGGTGCATGCCGTGCGGCTTGGCATGGACGACGTGGCGATCGGCGACTCCATTGCCGTCAACGGCGTGTGCCTGACGGTTGTGACCAAGACCACTTCGGGTTTCGAGGCGGACGTCTCGGCCGAGACCTTGCGCTGCACCGCCGGCATCGATGCGATCGGCGAGGTCAACCTCGAAAAAGCGCTGCGCCTTGCCGACCGGCTGGGCGGACACCTGGTGTCGGGCCATGTCGATGGTGTGGGAGAGGTGAATGTGTTCCGCACGCTGGGCGAAAGCACCCTGCTCAGGGTGCGCGCGCCGGACGAACTGGCACGCTACATCGCGCGCAAGGGCTCCATCACCATTCAGGGCGTGAGCCTTACGGTCAATGACGTGAACGGTCCTGAGTTCGAGGTCAACCTGATTCCGCACACGGTGGCGATCACCACGCTCAAGCTGCTCAAGCCCGGTTCGAGGGTGAACCTTGAAGTCGATCTGATTGCGCGTTACGTGGAGCGGATGCTCGGCGCGTCACACTGATGGCTTTCCGGGCCATTGCACAAACAATCGACTCACAGGCCGCCAATGAACAAGAAGAGCACCCAGCGTCCCGCCAAGGAAAGGCTATTGATCTCGGCTGAGCGTCTGTTCACGGAAAAGGGCTATAACGGCGTCTCCGTGCGGGACATCGCAGCGGGGGCCAAGGTGACGGTGGGTTCCATCCGATACCACTTCGGATCGAAAGAGGATCTGCTGAAGGCCGTGTTCGAGCGGCTGGTGCGGCCGTTGAGTGAGCAGCGCAGGGGAAGGATCGAGGGCGTCTACAAGGAGTCCCGCGGACAGGTTCTGGATGTGTGCAAGGTGCTGGAGGCGGCGCTGGAGCCGGTTTTTCGCCTGAGCCGGGAAAACGATACCTATCGGAGATTGATCGGGCGTTCGTCGACGGATCCGACTGCGGAAGTCAAGAAATTGATGAGGGAGCTTTACCAGCCTGACAAGACGAATGTCCACAAGGCCTTGAGAAGGGCCTGCCCGCATCTGCCGCGAACGGAATTCTATTGGAGATACTTCTGCTACTACGGGGCAACGCAGTATGTGCTGGCCGATGTCGGCAGGATGCAGATGATCGCCGGAAAGAAGTTTGATTCTTCCGATCCCGATGTGGCGTTGAAATATGTCATTCCCTTTCTCGCGGCCGGAATGCTTGCCCCAAGCATCGAAAAGAAAAAACCGAAGAAGAAGGCTGCCCGCAGTCGCCGTTCGTAAGGGGGGGGGCGACGCATTCTCATTTCCCGGGAGTGGCTCTCGGTAGATGAGGCAGGCCAATCATGGTGGCAGCGTTGAAGCGGGAAGTGTCAGGCCATTTACTATACAATTGTATTGTTATTCAACCCTGTAGCTGAATCGGATATTCGGGCAGGGCGTTGAGTGATTGCCGCTCAATGGCAGCAATGAGGCCTTGCTGCCGTTGCAAAATTGAATGATTGCTATTCAAACGTATAATTGGATTTGATTTTTGGAAAGGCTTTGCATGTCGCGCTCGATTGAAACGCCGGTCCTGATCGTGGGTGCCGGACCGGTGGGGTTGTGCATGGCCCTGGATCTTGGATGGCGGGGCGTGAATGGCCTGCTCATCGAGCAGACCGACGGCAAACTGGAGTACTCCAAGATCGGCCACATCGCCGTGCGCACCATGGAGTTCTTCCGCCGCTGGGGTATCGCCCGGGCGGTGCGCGAAGCGGGGTTCCCTGATGACTTCCGCATGTCGCGGGTGATATGCACCGACGTCAAGAGTCTGCCGCTGCATATCGAAGAACATGCCTGCCTGCGCGACATGCCAGTGCCGGCGTATTCCTGCGAAAAAAAGCAGCGCTGCCCGCAGCACTGGCTGCAGCCCATTCTGCAGCAATCGCTAGCCCACTATCCATCGGTAACGGCGAAGTATGGTTGGGAACTGGAGTCGTTCGAGGAGTTTCCGGACCATGTGGAGGCGCGGGTGCGCGACCTGGCTGCCGATGAGGTGGTCAATGTCCGGGCGCAATACCTCGTGGCCTGTGATGGCATTGCCAGCGAGGTGCGCGAGTCGATGGGCATTGCGATGCATGGCAATCCCAAGCTGAGCTACTCCATCGGCGTGACTGCGCGCATTCCCGACATGCTCGAGCATTGCCATTACGGTCCGGCCGAGCGCTTCATATTCCTCGGGCCCGAAGGCACCTGGGGCAACCTCACCACGGTCGACGGGCGTGACCTGTGGCGCCTGACGGTGCTGGGTGCCGAGAACAAACTTGACCTCGATACCTTTGACCCGGTGGCCTGGATTCGACGCGGTCTGGGCCGATCCGATGCGCAGGTCGAAGTGCTGCATGTGCTGCCCTGGCGTCGCCGCGAAATGATTGCCGACCGGTTCGGAGATGGCCGCGTTCTGCTTGCGGGAGATTCCGCCCATGGCATGTCGCCCACCGGTGGCATGGGGATGAATACCGGCGTGGGCGACGTGGTCGACCTTGGCTGGAAGCTCGAGGCGCTGCTCTCGGGCTGGGGAGGCGAAGAACTGATTCCGTCTTACGAGGTTGAGCGCAAACCCGTGGCGGTGCGCAATGCCGCATCCTCCACCAGCAATTTCAAGGTGCTGACTTCGCCGAAGAACTGCGCGCAGATCCTCGACAAGACAGAAGAAGGCGAACGCACCCGGCGCGAGATCAGCGCCCAGTTCACCGAAGCCATGCGTGCCAGCTACTGGGAACCCTCCGGCATCCAGATGGGTTATCGCTATGAAGGTTCGCCCATTGTCGTTGAGGATGGCACGCCTCCGCCGGCGGACCAGCCGAAGTACGTGCAGACGTCCCGCCCGGGTGCGCGCGCGCCGCATGCCTGGCTGGCCGACGGCCGCTCCATGCTTGATCTGTTTGGCAAGGGCTTTGTGCTGCTTGCCTTTCCTCAAGCAGAGGATGCGGACATCGATCGATTGAAGGCGGCGGCCGCGGATTGCCGGATGCCGCTGCAGGTTCAACGGCTGGATGACAAGCAGATTGCCGGACTTTACGAAATGCCGTTGGTGCTGGTGCGCCCCGATGGACATGTGGCCTGGCGAGGCAGTGCGGTTGATGATGGGCAACGCATCGTCGACCTTGTGCGTGGCGCCTCGGGCTCAAGCAGACAGAACTTAAAGGAGGCAGCATGAAACCAAGTCACATCACCTTTTCCCTTGTGGCCGTCATGGCCCTCGCTTCCGGTGCCGTTCACGCACAGAACTATCCGAACAAACCGCTTCGTCTTGTCACCGTGGAGGTCGGCGGCGGCAACGACAGCATTGCCCGTCTGATCGCGCAGTACATCAGTCCCGGACTGGGACAGCAGGTGCTGGTCGACAACCGCGGCGGGGCGAATGGCATCCTTGCGGTGGACAATGTGGCCAAGTCTCCTCCGGATGGCTACACCCTCTTGAGCTACAGCGGTTCCATGTGGACGCTGCCTTTCATGCAGAGCGTGCCCTACGATCCGGTGCATGACTTCGCGCCCATTTCGCTGGCGGTGACCTCGCCCAACATTCTCGTCATCCATCCGGACGTGCCGGCGAAGAACGTCAAGGAACTGATTGCGTTCGCCAAGGCCAATCCCGGCAAGCTCAACTACTCCTCCGTGGCCTCGGGTTCCTCCGGGCACCTGACGAGCGAACTGTTCAAGTCCATGGCCGGCGTGGACATCGTGCGCGTGCTCTACAAGGGCGGCGGGCCTGCCATGACCGATCTGGTCAGCGGTCGCGTGCAGGTGTCTTTCTCGTCGGCCGCGTCGGCCATGCGTTTCATCCAGTCGGGCAAACTCAAGGCGCTTGCGGTGAGCAGCGCCAAGCCTTCGGCACTGGCTCCGGGTGTGCCGCCGGTAGCCTCCGAGGGATTGCCCGGCTTTGACATGGCTGCGCAGTATGGCCTTTTTGCGCCGGCCAAAACACCGACCGCCATCATCAACCGGCTGTATCAGGAGACGGCGAAGTCGCTCAATGCTCCGCAGGCCAGGCAGCAGTTTCTCAATCAGGGCACTGAAGTGGTGGCAAGCACGCCGCAGGAATTGGCCGCAACCATCGAATCCGAGCGGTCCAAGCTGGGCAAGCTGATCAAGGAAGCCGGAATCACTTCTGACTGAACGCCATGCGCCATTGAATGGCGGAAAGGTGGAGGAACCATGCCGCAGATCGTGTCTCACGACGAAGTCAAGGGAAGCCGTACCCAGCGCGACGTGGAGGAAGGGCGGCACCATGTGGGCCGCACCGATTTCATCGTTGCCCCGAAGGAGCGTGCCGACCTGCCGCAGGCCTTTCTCATCGACAGCACGCCAGGCCGGCGGCTGCGCACCCACTTTCATGAAGTGGACCAGTTTCAGGTCGTGGTCTCTGGAGACGGCCGCCTCGCGCAGCATGACCTCGCAAAAGGCGGCGTTCATTTCGCCCGCGGTTTCACGCCGTATGGCGCCATCACCATGGGAAGTCAGGGACTGTCGTTCATGACGCTGCGCGCCCGTCGCGATCCGGGCAAGGCACAGTTCATTCCGGAACGGCTGTCGCGCCTCGAAGAAGTGAAGCATCGTCAGCCTTGGCAGATCACGCGCATGCCGCAGTTTCATCCGGCAAAGGAGGGCGTTGCGCTGGAGCCCATTGCCGGTCTTCGCGACGACCGGGGCCTTGCCGGATGGTCGTTGACGCTGGCACCGGGCGCCAGCGCCGTCCTTCCCTCCGCAGCCGCAAGCGACGGCCAATTCCTTGTCGTGCTCGAGGGCAGTCTGTTGCAGGAAGGGCGATCCTATCCATATCCTTCCGTCGCCTATGTCGCCCCGGATGAGCCGGCGATGACCGCAGTTGCCGGCCCCGGCGGACTGAAAGCCGTGCTGCTCAGTTTTCCTGTTCCGCAAAACGCTGCCGCCGTTGCCGGCGTGAAAGTGCAGCGTCCGTCGACGGCGGAAGACAAGGCATGGCATTGCGCGCTCTGCAACTTCATCTACGATGAGGCGGCCGGCCTTCCGGAGCAGGGGATTGCGCCGGGCACGCCATGGGCTGACGTTCCCGAGGACTGGAAATGCCCCGATTGCGAGGCGGTGAAAAGCCAGTTTGAACTCGTGGAATTCTGATCGAGATATCGCTCGATTGCGCTTGAACCACAACGAACTGAACTGAAGCGACATATCAGGAGGCAACATGCCCAAACTCACCGCTTATCAGGATGTTCCCAATCCACGCGTCGAACGCAAGATGGCCAACGGGCACTTCTCCTGGCGCACCCATTTCATGAAGCCGGATCCTGATTCCGATGTGGATTATCCGCAGGCGTTTCTGGCCGAGGGCACGGCCGGGCGCCTGCTTCGTTCGCATTTCCATGTCGTTGATCAGTTCCAGGTGATCTGGAACGGCGGCGGAACCTTGGGCGCACATCCGCTCGATTTCGGGACCGTGCATTTCTCGCGTGCCCACACGCCCTATGGCCCCATCCGCTACAGCGAAAAGGGACTGGGTTTCCTTACCTTGCGGGCGCACCGTGACCCGGGCGCGAATTACATGCCGGACAAGCGCGACCTGCTGGATCAGGTCAGGGACCGCAAGCCCTGGCAGGTCACCGCAGTGCCCAATTTCAGCCTGCGGCCGGGTGGGAACGGTGTGGCGATAGAGGCGATCAAGGGCATGCAGGACGAGCGCGGGTTGGCGGCTTTCTCACTGGTGATGAGGCCGGGTGCGCAGGCTTACTCGATCGATCCGTCCAGGGGCGATGGCCAGTACATCCTCGTCATGAGGGGCGGCATCATGCACGAGGGTGATCACAAGAAGAGCCTGACCGTGATCTGGGTGGATAAAAATGACAAGCCCTTTCACCTCGTCGCCGGGCCCGACGGTGCACAGATACTCATCCTGAATTACCCCGTCCCCGGCGGCGGCATCCCCGAAGCGGCCCAGCCTGTAGCGGCCGACGGCAGGGGCGCGTTCAAGGCCTATCAATGCATTCTCTGCGCCTTTGTGTACGACGAGGTCAAAGGCTATCCGCATGCCGGCATCGCCCCGGGAACGCGCTGGGCTGATGTGCCCGAAACCTTCGAGTGTCCGGATTGTGAGGCGAGGAAATCAGACTTCGAGATGATCGAGTTCTGATGCTCGAGAGCAACGCCGTCAGTTCCGTGACGACAGTCGGGCCTGAGGCAGCCGACCACGTAGTTTTTCGTGGTGATTGCGTGATGTAACCGGGGTTGACGTGGGTCAAACGGCACCGATGGGGATTTCGTAGTCTCGTGTAATGCGGAAAGCGATTGTGCCTTTTGCAATGGCAACAGATATGGAACTCGATCTACGCAGCCTTTACCTGATGTCGGTGCTGGTCTCGCTGTCGCTGGCCGGGATTACCCTGTTCTTTGGGTGGCGCGACACCGAAAACCGCGCCATACGCGACTGGGGGGTGAGCACGCTCGTGGTCGCCATTGGTCTTGCAATGGTCATGCTGCGTGGCGCCGTGTCGGAGTTTCTCAGCCAGTTGCTGGGCGACACGCTGCTGATCACTGGCGCGACGTTGGCCTATCGCAGTTTTCTTGTTTACCGCGCGGAGCCCACCCGTGACCCAGCGGGCTGGTTGCTGGTTCTCGCGGTCACCGGGATGCTGGCTCTGGGAGACGCCGCGATTGCCAAGGCGTCGCTGCGCAGTGCCATTGTCAGCGGTGTCTTGTGCGCGCAGATGTGGCGCATTTCGTGGATCGTGGGCTATCGACCGCTGCCGGTTGCCGTTCTGCCACAGCGCTTCACGGCAGGGTCCTACCTGCTGTTTGGTGCGCTGTTCCTGATGCGTACGGTCTTTACGCTATTCCGGCCCCCCGAGGGGTTCTCGGTCATGTCGATAAGTTTCTCCGATGCGGTCATGATCGGCGGTGGCACGGTGATGTGGATCAGCGCGACCCTGGGGGTGATGTGGATGGCAATCGGGCGCCAGCAGGCGATATTGGAGCTCCTGGCTTCACACGACCCGCTTACCAGCGCACTGAATCGCAGTGCGATGGCCGAGGCGTTCGAGCGCGAAAAATACCGCTGCAGCCGCACCAAAGGCGGATTTGCGGTGGCCCTGTTCGACATTGATCATTTCAAGCGTTTCAACGATGACTACGGTCATCTGGTTGGTGACCGCGTGCTCAAGTCACTGGTTCAGTCCTTGAAGGGCATGGTCCGGCAGAATGACCTCGTCGGACGCTATGGCGGCGAGGAGTTCGTGATCCTCATGCCCGATACCGAATTGTCTGTTGCGGCGCAGGTGGCGGAGCGGGCGCGCAAGCGCATTGAAGCCGATGGGTTCGTAAAGGGCGGGAGGGTGTTGCCGCTGACTGTCAGCGCGGGCATTGCGGAGTTTCCCGAGCACGGCTCCGACTGGGACGGCTTGCTGGGTGCAGCGGACTCGGCCATGTATCGCGCCAAGGCGAATGGGCGCAACTGCATTGTCGTTGCAGAGGGTGGCAGGGGCGAACCTGCCCCGCCGGGACAGACTATTCAGCAATTCGACTGATCCCGGTCAGGGGCCGGGCGCTACGGTGGTCAGGCGGCGGCGCCGCGTTCCACCTCTTCGTCGTATTTGGCCAACTCGCTGTCGATCGGGTTCGACTTCCTGGCATCCAGGAGCGAGGCACGGCGCGGCAGATGGGAACTCTCAAGGCGTCGCGCAGCTTCAAGCGCAACGCCGGGATTGGTCATGAGGACAAAGGGTGTGGTCATATCGCGGTCTGTTGTGAGGCGGCGCATATCATCAGGTATGGGGGTTGCTACCGCCGGTTTAAAGTCCTGCCCGGAAACTTCAGGGTTGCGGTAATTATCGCTGAAAAATTCAATTGAAACAATACCCTGCATAAAATGAGAGGCATTTCCAAAGGGCTGTTTTGGCAGTTTTGTCTGGTAAAACAGATGCTTCGATACACTTCTCTGACAGCCCCGGCGGGTCGCGGGTTCCTGTACTTTTCTGACAAAAAGGGGTGTTTCCGGCCATAAGGCTGGAAGGGCATGAGCGGAATGCCGGTCATGCAAACCTGATTTGTGCAAGTGCGGGGATTCCCGAACCCGGGCCGGGCGGGGATACTCAGGGCCGGCGGCGCACATGAAAACGAAAAGCGGAAAACGCAATAGCGGCAATAGCGGCAAAAGCGGCAAAAGCGTGCTTTAAGGAGGAGGTTGTCATGAATACATCCAGAGCGTGGGCAATTGCCATGGTGTTGTCCGCGTTGTGCGCGGGAGTGGCCATGACCGCGGCGGCGCAGGACTTTCCGGCCAGGCCGGTGCGGCTGGTTTCCATCTTTGCGGCCGGATCCTCGACGGACGTGAATGCGCGCTTTGCCGCGCAAAAACTGGGCGAACAACTGGGCCAACCGGTGGTGGTCGAAAACAATGGCGGTGCCGGTGGGCTGCTTGCGATGCGCAGTGTGGCGCGCACCCAGCCACCGGGCTACACACTGCTTTATACGACCAATGGCCTGGTTGGCAATCTGTATGTCTACAAGGAACCGGGCTACAGGCTCGAGGACTACACCATCGTCGGGCCGGTCGGGCTGAGCGCCTACGGGATGATGGTGCACAGTACTGTTCCGGTGAAAAACCTGGCGGAGTTGATCGCCTATGCCAAGGCCAATCCGGGGAGGTTGAATTTCGGCACTGTGGGGCCGACTGCCGGCAGCAGCATCCTTCCCGAGCGCCTCATGCTCGCCGCCGGCATCGACATGGTGGGCGTGCCGTTCAAGGGGGGTGATCCGGCCGGGGCTGCGTTGCTGGCCGGCGACATCCAGGTTTACTTCGCCACCTTTGGCACCACGCGCAGCCGCATCAGGACCGGCAAGGTGCGCGGACTGGCAGTCAGCAGTGAGCAACGATCCCCTTTGTTGCCCGACCTGCCGACGTTCAGGGAGCTGGGTTATCCGACCATGGCGCTCGGTGTGTGGAACGCCATCTTCGTGCCATCCGCCGCGTCCCGGACTGCCGTCCAGAAGCTGCAGGAGGCCATGACGAAGGTCAATGCCACGGCCGATATGAAGGCGCAACTCGAGCGCATGGAGTTCGAATCCTGGCCCGGCACGCTGGATCAGTTCACGGCCTACATCAAGGCCGAGGGCACGGCCATCGGCGAGGACATCAAGCGGCTTAAAATCCCGATGCAGGATTGATCCGGGCCGGGTTCTCCGGCCCGGCAACATGACAACAAGGACGGCAATTCGTGGACACAGGACTCAAGGGAAAGACGGTGCTGATCACCGGCGCGAGCCGCAACATCGGCCGGCTGGCGGCGCTGGCCTTCGCGAAGGAGGGCGCGAACCTGGCCATCTGCACCAGCGCGAAGATGGACCAGTTGAACGCAGTTGCAGCCGAGGCGCGCGCGCTCGGTGCAAAAGTCGTGGCCGAGCAATGCGACGTTGCCGACAGGGCTTCGGTGGAGCGCTTCGTGGCAAAGGCCAGGGCCGAGCTCGGCAGCGTGCATGTGGTCATCAACAACGCCGTGGATCGCGGTGCCGAAGGCAATTTCCTTGAGCACGACGAGGAAACCTGGGAGCGCAACATCGCCGTCAACCTGAGCGGTCCGCGCAATGTCTGCCGCGCGGCGCTTCCGATGATGATTGACCAGAAGTGGGGCCGCATCATCAACCTGTCGGGCATTTCAGCCTATGCCGGCGGCGGTGTGCTGAAGGCGATGGTCAAGCTCGGCATCGTGGGTTTCACGCGTGGCATGGCGCGCGAATTTGCACAGCAGGGCATCACCGCGAACTGCATTGCTCCGGGCGGCATCGATGTGGAGCGAGACGCATTCCAGAAAGACAAGCCATTGCGCGCGCATCAGCCGATCCGGCGCATGGGCTATCCGAAGGAAATCGTGGCGCTGATGGTTTTTCTGGCAAGCGAGGATGCCGGTTTCACCACCGGACAGAACTACATGTCCAACGGCGGCATCTACTTCCAGTAGCAGGCCGCACCGGGGCCCTGAGCTTCAGGGCCCCACGAACTTCAGCGCATCAGGACTTCTCGCCGCCCACGAACAGGTAATTCCTGACCGGGTCCACGGTGTACCAACTGTCGCGTACCATGCCATCACTGGAGAAGTCCACGTACAGCATCATCCACAGGCTCATGGATCCGGGAACCATGGGGTATTCCCATGTTTCAACATTGAGCCGGGGATAGTTGGTGATGTAGTTTGGCGACCCGAGCAGCATGCGAACATCTTCGCGGGTCATTTTTCCGGCAACGATCTTCTTGGTGTTTTCCTCGGTGAGGCGCTGTTCCACGTTGAGCACCTTGCCGTCTGCACCGATGCGCACGGCGTAGGCGACGCGTCCGTAGGGCAGTCGCGAATAGAACCACACCGAATCACCGCCGGGTGCTGTGAACTTGTCCGTCGGTTGTCCGACGGCGGCTTCAACCTGTGCGACCGAGGTGCCGGGCACGACGCTGGACATGTCGAACGTGGCGCAACCCGAAACCAGCCCGGCGGCCATTGTGGCCAGCGCAATCAGCAAACCAGATGACTTTTTCATTTTGATCTCCTCTTTGCCCGCGCTTTTCCGCGCGAATATTGTTTCGACCTGTTTACAAGCGCCGAGTTCATGATATTCCCCGCTATACCTTGCAATGCGCGGACATCGGCACGCTGTCAGCAGTCTTTCAGGGTTTTCCCCGGAACATTCTGGCCAGGTCGGTGCCGCTCAGCAGGCGGATGCCACTGGCCAGGGCCAGTTCATTTGCGTTGGGGCTGAATTCTCCGGCTGCAACGTACAGGCAGTCGCGTGCGCCCCGTGCTTCCTTCTCCGCGAGCAGCGCGCGCAAGGGTGCGATGCCGGTCTGAGCCACCTTCCAGCGTTTGCAGCTTGCCAGCGTGAGTTGGCCCTTCTTGCGCAATTCAAAGTCGGCCGCGTCGCCCTCCAGTCGCGTGACTTCGTATCCGTCGCGGCGGAAGGCGCCCTCCAGGCGCACGGCAAATTCCGCCCAGGAGAGGCTGCGCAATTCGTCGAGTTTTTTCGTGACGGCGGCTTCTCCCGGTACGCGCAACTGGCGCCAGGCAGCGTAAATGGAAATCACTCCAAACGGAAATGCCGCCGATGCGGCGATGAGCGTGGGCAGGAAAAAGCGCACGGCGATGAAGATCGATGCCGTGAGGAGCACGCTCAGCCACCAGGGCGAGCGCGACAGCACGGTGAACAGCGAGGGTTTCTTTTCCATTCCGTATCAGTCCGGTTCCACAGCGATTTTATTGGGGGCGGCGTCGGCAAGTACGACGCGAAAGCCGATGATGTTATATCGATACACGCCGGCATAGTTGCCGCGATTCGACGAGCGCACGTTGCGCGGGTTGCTGTTCCAGCCCGCGCCGCGGTTGACGCGCCGGACGCAGCCCGGATCCGACCGGGCGGAACCGTCGTCGGGCGCGCCAGCGTAGCCCTCGTGCCAGCAGTCCTCCGTCCACTCCCAGGCGTTGCCCAGCATGTCATGCAGGCCCCACGCGTTCGGAAGCAGGCTGCCCACCGGGGCGGTATGCACGAAGCCGTCTGCGCAGTTCGCCGCCGGTTCCGTGCCCAGCGCACGCTTCAGGGTCTGGTCCGAAAAGTTCGCGTATGCACAGCCCGCGTCGGCGCTCTCGCCCCATGGACGCCGTGTCGTGGTGCCGGCGCGCGCGGCATATTCCCATTCGGCCTCGGTGGGCAGGCGCCAGTCGCGGCCGGTTTTTGTGCTGAGCCAGCGCGCATAGGCCTTCGCATCTTCCCAGTTCACGCAGACCACCGGATCGCGGTCGGTCTGGGCAAAGCCCGGGTTGCGCCAGTCGCGTTGGTCATCAGCCACCCATTCGCGGCTGTTCCAGTCGAAGCAGCCGCCACCGATCTCGCCGGTTTCCGCAACGAACTGCGAAAACTCTTCGCGCGTGACTTCGAACTTTCCCATCGTGAACGGCCGGGCAATGACCACCGCGTGCTGCGGCCCTTCGCGTTCCAGGCTCCATGTTTCGTCATCGCTGGCCGGCGAGCCCATGAGGAAATGGCCGGCGGGTACCGTCACCGTTGCCGGGCAGGCCGCACAAGCAGTTTCTCGCGCTTGCGGTGGCAATGACTGGCAGCCGGCCACCAGCAGGGCAGGTCCGCACAACAGCGTGGCCATGAATTTGCGTGAACGCACTTCCTGTTCCTCCGCGGCTACTGTGCCACGAAGTGCGGCGCCTCGTCCCGATTGCCGGGATGCCGCCGATGGAGCGGCGTCATTAATGTGATCAATTACAGGAATTATTCTTTAAATTGTGAGAAATTGCGAGATAAATGCAATCATCAATGTAGAGCCTGAGTCGCGCCTCAGTACCCGGCCTTGGCGTAGGGCGTTTCTGCCTGGCGCTTGTAGACCAGCAGCTTGCGTCGATAGGACAGCACAACCTCCTGGCGCTGGTTCAACGCTCGCGTATCCACCGTCAGGATGCCTTCGTTCGGCCGTGAATTGGATTCGCGTTTGTCGATGATGGTGGATTCGGCGACCACCGTATCGCCGGCGTACACCGATACCGGGAGCTTGATGTCATACCAGCCGAGGTTGGCCACAACCCGGCCGAAGGTGCGGGTGGTTGCCGCCGTCGCTGCGGAAATCAGCCAGGTCTCGCCGATGCGCAGCCGGCCGCCTTGGTGGCGCTCAACCCACGCTAGGTCGTGGAACTGCGGGTTTACCTCGAGCGAGCGAACCGCATGCTCGATGGCCTCCTCGCGGTGGAAATAGCGCCTGGGGGCATGGATGAATGTGTCGCCAGCCTGCGCGTCCTCGAAAAAAATGCCGTACTGCTCCAGCAGTGCTCCATCCTCGAGGCGGCGGTACAGTTCGAAGCGCGGTTCCGCGGCCGGCGTGGAAACGGCAATTTCGTCGCCAGGGTGGCGGCCGCGACGGTAGACCTCGATGTCATAGGTGAGCCGCGCCACCTGCACGCCTTGCTGGTTGAGGGCCTTCGACACCACGGTCACCACTCCCGCATCATCATTGCCTGCGGCGAGGCCGGTCACCTCCGAGCTGGCATACAGGGTGTCGCCGCCGAACACCGGCGAGGACAGCAGGATTTCGCTGAAGCCGGTGAGGTGGCGCTTGCGGCCGAAGGTGCGCGAGGCCATGCCGATCACGCGCTGCAGCGTGATGGTACTCACCATCAGCGGTTTTTTCCAGACGGTCTGGGCGGCGTAGTGTGCGTCGTAGTGCAGCATCGCGGCATTGAAGGTGTCCAGCGACTCGTCGGTGTTGTCCTGCTGCGACAGCGTCACGCCGGGGCGGTGATGAAAGTGCTGGCCGAGCTCGAACTCCTCGAAATCGAGGCCCCAGCGCTCCTGGTAGTGCTGCTCCGAAATGCGGTCGTAGGCGTAAAAACTCATGCGTGCTCCTCCAAGCCTCTTCGATTACAGCGTGATTGCAGCGTGTTCTGTTCCCGCCGCCTGTTCCCTTCGAATCCGGGCCGAGTAAGTGTAGCGGCCCTTGGGGAACAGGCTGCGCGCGCACACCAGCACCCGGCCCTCCCGCGTGGCGTACCAGCGCCGGATGAGCAGCGCCGCATCGCTGCGGCGCGACTCCAGGATTCGGGCTTCCGCCGCGCTCAGGTTGTGCGCATCGATCATCTGCCGCGTATCGTCCACCTCAGCGGCGGCGCGGCGGGCGATGCGCGTGGCGAGGGAGCCGGTGCGGCCGTGCATCTGCCGCGCCGCCGTCGCGTACTCCGCGGGCAGGTGATGAATGCTGTAGCACACTGGCAGGCCGTCGGCGTCGATCCGGAGTGCCTCCATGCGCAGCAGCGCGTCGCCTTCGGCACAGCCGTATTCGCCGGCCAGCGCCGCATCGGCGGTCACGGTGCGCGCCGACAGCAGACGAAAGGTCAGTGTGGCGAGCGATTGCAGGAAGTCTTCGATCGAATCGCTGGCGTGCACGAAGCGTTCACGTCCGGTTTTGGCCTCCACGCGCGTGCCGATGCCGGGGCGGCGCGATACCATGCCGCGCACTTCCAGTTCGCGGATCGCCGCGCGCACGGTGATGCGGCTTACGCCAAAGTGCTCGCACAACGCCATCTCCGTGGGCAGCAGGCCGCCCAGCGGGTACCTGCCCTTGCGAATGGCGGCGTGCAACTCGCCCGCCACGCGGGCGTACTGCGTGCTGCGCGTGGCGCTGCCGCCGCTCATGCGATGCCCTGGGCGCGCAGCGCAGCCAGTTCCGCTGCGTCGATGCCGATTTCAGCGAGCAGGTCCGCGGTGTCGGCGCCCAGCGTGGGCGCCGGCGGGGCGGGCCGCGATACCGCCGCGCCATCGTCCCCGGCGCGGATGGGCGCGGCCAGCCGGTGCAGTGGCTCGCCGCCGGTGGCTACCGATTCGATGCGTCCGCCTGAGCGCGCCCAGTCGTTCTCCAGGGCCTGGGCCACGTCAAGGATGGGCGCCGCCGGCACGGCGCCGGCGAATTCGGCCAGCCATTCGGCCGTGGTCCTTGCCGACAGCGCCTCGTCGAGCAGGGTGGTGATGAGGTCGCGGTTGGCGAGGCGCTCTGCAAAATTCACGAAGCGCGAATCCTCGATCCACTCGCGGCGGCCGATGAGCCGGCACAGCACTCCCCAGAATATTTCCTTGTTGCACATGAGGTAAATCCAGCCATCGCGGGTGCGATAGGTCTGGCAAGGTGTGAGCGAGGGGTGCGCCGAGCGCGTGGTGCGCTTGGTATTGACCCCTGCGTTCAGGTACCAGTTGCCGATGTAGTTGAGGTTGAACAGCGACACGTCGAACAGGCTCACATCGACGTCGCGTCCGCGGCCACTCGAGCGCGCCGCGAGCACGCCGCTTACCAGGCCCAGGCCCATCACCACACCGCTCATGAGGTCGATGAGCGACAGCCCGGCGCGCGCCGGTGGCGAGTCCGGCTCGCCGGTGAGGTGGAAGTAGCCGGTCTCGGCCTGCATCAGGTAGTCATAGCCCGGCCAGCGCGCGCGTTCGCCTTCGCGGCCATAGCCGGTGAGGTGGGCGCAGACGATGCGCGGATTGGCGTCGGCGAGCTGGGCATAGGTGATCCCCAGCCGCGCGGGCACATCGCCGCGCAGGTTGCTGGCCACCGCGTCGGCGCGCGCGGCCAGGCGGCGGAACACTTCCAGGCCCTCGGGTCTGGAAATATCCAGGCTGAGGCTTTTCTTGCCGCGATTGAGGCCCTGGAAAAAAATGCTGTCCGCCCCTGGCGGCAGATCGGGGTGGAAGTGCGGCCCGACCGAGCGGCTCATGTCGCCGCCGTCGGCGGGGTTCTCGATCTTGATCACTTCGGCGCCGAGGTCGGCCAGGAACTGGGTGCCGAAAGGGCCGGCCCCGTACTGCTCCACCGCGAGGATGCGAACGCCCTGCAAAGGTCCCATGATGTGCCACCGTGCCTCGTTGACTTTGTTATAACATTAACACATACTCGATTGACAACAAGACGCAGGCGCCGCAATGCCGCGGTACTGCGCGCCATAACAAACGATCCAGACGAACGATCCAGAGGAAGAGGAGAACAGCATGGCCGCTCCATCAATTTTCTCGTTCCGCTTCGCGTTGTTGCTTGGGGCACTGGCCGGCGTGTTGGTGTCGTCCGCCGCGATGGCGCAGGCCTGGCCTGCGCGCCCGGTCCGCGTCGTCATTCCCTTCCCGACGGGCAATGCCGCGGACATCACCGCGCGCACCCTGTCCGATCGCCTCGGCCAGCGGCTGGGGCAGACAGTGCTGGTGGACAACCGTCCGGGCGCCGCCGGTTTCCTCGGCATGGAAGCGGTGATGAAGTCCGCACCCGACGGCTACACCGTGCTTGTCACGTCGCTGTCGCCGTTCGTGATCAATCCCATCATGTTCAAGAAGCTGCCCTATGACCCGGTGAAGGATTACCAGCCGGTGGCGCTGGTGGGCTGGACCGGCATGATGCTGGTGGCCAGCCCCTCCTTTCCCGCCAATACCGTCGCGGAGCTGGTGGCCCTGGCCAAGGCCAGCCCGGGAAAATACAACTACGCACACATCGGGATTGGCACCCTGAGCCAGCTCACCATGGAGGCCTTTCGCGAGGCCACCGGTGTGGAAATCATCGGCGTGCCCTACAAGGGCAGCGTGCAGGCGCAGACCGACATGCTGGGCGGCCAGGTGCCGCTGATGTTCGATGGCATGACCACGGCCAACGTGCAGGTCAAGGCCGGCAAGCTGAAGGCGCTGGCCGTATCCTCGCCGCGGCGCTCGATTTTCGCGCCCGGCGTGCCAACCCTTTCTGAATCAGGGTTGCCTTCGCTGAGGGAAATGGATGTGGTCGGCTGGACCGGGCTGTTCGCGCCGGCGGGAACGCCGCGGGCCATCGTGGACCGCCTTAACGCCGACACCATGGCGGTGGCGCAGAGCCAGGACATCAAGGATCGCTTCGCGGCACAGAACCTGGAAGTGTTCCCTCCGAGCGCGCCAGAGGACTTCGTCGCCTACATCCGCCAGGACATGGCCAAGTGGCAGCGCGTGGCCAAGGCCGCGAAGATCGAACCGCAGGATCCCTGACCGCGCTGGCCAATGCGCAGGCCGCGGCGTGCTTTGCCAAGGGACTGAAAGACTAGCGAACCGTTTGCTACTCAGCAGCCCACGAATAGGTGCATTTGTCGGATAGCAACCGGGTGAACTGCGCAGCGTCGACGGGCCGGCTGAAATAATAGCCCTGGAAGATGTCGCAGTCCCAATCCGCCAGCAGCCGCGCCTGCTCCACGGTTTCCACGCCCTCGGCAATCACTTTCAGGCCGAGGCCGTGTCCCAGCGCAATGATCGACTGGGTGATGCGCGCACTGCTTTCGCTCTGGACAATGTCGCGCACGAAGGATATGTCGATCTTCAGGTGGTCCATGCGGAAGGTCTTGAGGTAGCTGAAGCTGGAATACCCGGTGCCGAAGTCGTCGAGCGAAAACTTGATGCCCAGGGCGCGCAGGCGGTTGATGACGCCGATCGCACGCGGAGTATCTCCCATGATCATGCTCTCGGTCAGCTCCAGTTCGAGGCAGGAGGGCGTAAGTCCGTATTCGTAGATCAGCTCGTAGATCATGGGTTTCAGTCCTGGCTGGTGCAGTTGCGGTGCCGACAGGTTCACCGCAGTCGGCACCACCCCCAGACCCAGGTTCTTCCATTCACCCATCTGCCGGCAGGCTTCGCGCAATACCCAGTCGCCGACCTGCTGGATGTGGCCGGTCTCCTCGGCAAGCGGAATGAACTGAATCGGTGATATCAGCCCGAGCTTCGGGCTGTTCCAGCGGATCAGCGCCTCGCAGCCGACGATCATCCCGTTTCTCGCGTTCACCTTGGGCTGGTAATGCAGGAGGAACTCCCGGTTCGCGATGGCCTCGATGAGGGCCAGTTCCATGGTGACGCGTTTGCGCGAGGCGGCGGTGATCGACGGCGCATAAAACTCGGTCTCCACGCTTCCCGATTTCTTGGCGCGGTAGCAGGCGGTAATGGCATTGCCCAACAGCGCATCGGGATCGTCGCCATCATCGGGCCATGCTGCCGCGCCACTGTGCAGCGTCACGTAGACCTCGTTGCCCGACACTTTGTAGGTGTGGGCAAAGCTGTTCCGGACTTTCTCAATCGCGGTCAGCAGGCCGCTGCGGTCGTGGAGGTCGGACAGCAGCACTGCAAACTGGTCTCCGGAAATGCGTGCCACAGTGTCGCCTGGCCGGACGGATTCACGCAACGAATTGGCCAGCGATTTCAGCAACTGGTCCCCGGCCTCGTAGCCGTAGCTGTCGTTGATGAACTGCAGCCGTGCCACATCCATCACCAGCAGTGCAAGGCTGCGGCCGATGCGCCGGGCGTGGATGATTTCCTGTGCAAGGCGATCATGCAGCAGCGTGCGGTTGGGAAGATCGGTGAGCTCGTCGTGGGTGATGATGTGGCTGAGACGTGCTTCATTCGCGCGTTTCTGCGAAAGGTCGTTCAGGATGACCTGTACGCCCGGCTGTCCCTGCCAGGTGGCGGGCAGGGCGGCGACCTCCGCGCGCACGATTGTGCCGTCGAGGCGGATCATGTCCTGTTCCACCGGCGGCACCTGCATCCCGGTGGCACGCAGCTGCGCCATGCGCAGCCGTACCGAGTTGTGGTACTCGGGGGTTATCAGACTCATGATGTTGCGGCCGAGTAACTCATCGGGGCTTTCGGCGCCGAACAGGACCAGTGCGGCGGCATTGGCGTAGCGCACTTCGTCATCTGCCTGGATGAAGATCGCGATCGGCGCGAGCTCGACCAGTTCCTTGTACTGATCCTGGATGCGGATGTGCTGCCGCATGCCTCTTTCCATCAGCCAGTAGAGAAACGCGCCGCTCACCAGGACAAAACCAATGCCCTTGACCGATTGCAGGATCGCCAGCGTGACCACCGCCGTCTCCGGTACGGCTGCAATCAGCACCCGGTCGGATAAAATGATCCACAATCCTGCAACGATGATGTAGGTTGCCGCGACGGTCAGGCTTTGCCGGCGTACCCAGTCCATGCTGTTCTGTCTTCCTGTCCTTGAGTTCTGCAATGCTTCTTATGCAGAGACATCATAGACTTGGAAATATTCCCGATGAGCCTATTTTTTCATATGGGGTCACTTGAAAAGTGATCCTGACCTCCTCGAGTGGCGTGGCGATGTTGTACAGATCTCCCTACATGATGTGCGGGATTTGCGAAGATGAGCGGATTCTTAAGATTATTAATATGATCAATTTTTAAAGACTATGTATTAATCCATGAGAATAAATAGAACAATTATAATCATTAGATTTTTGATCATCCAGGCCGCTTGGAAGTCGTGAGCATTTCCCGTCCGGTGCGAGTCATGCGTTCTCCTCAGGAAATTGAATTGCGTCGCCACAACCTCCCCAGGCCGACATTCCCGTCGGACCTGCCGGTCTCCGGGCGGCGCGAGGACATCGCAAGGGCCATCCGTGAACACCAGGTCGTCATCGTCTGCGGCGAAACCGGCTCGGGCAAGACCACGCAACTGCCCAAGATATGCCTCGACATCGGGCGCGGTGTTGAAGGCCTGATCGGCCATACCCAGCCGCGACGCATCGCCGCGCGCGCCACCGCCGCGCGCATTGCACAGGAACTGCAGGCCGAGCTGGGCGGCGTGGTCGGCTACAAGATCCGATTCACCGACAAGGTCAGCCCCGCGTCCTATGTGAAGCTGATGACCGATGGGATCCTGCTGGCCGAGACGCAGGGCGATCCGGAGCTGCGACAGTACGATACGTTGATCATCGACGAGGCGCATGAGCGCAGCCTGAACATCGACTTCCTGCTTGGCTACATCCGGCAACTGCTGCCGAAACGTCCTGACCTGAAGCTCATCATCACCTCGGCCACCATTGATGCCGACCGCTTCGCGAAGCATTTCGGTGATGCACGAGGCAATCCGGCGCCGGTGATCGAGGTGTCGGGCCGCCTTTATCCGGTGGAGGTGCGCTATCGGCCGGTGGAGGCCGACGAGGCGGGGGAGTTTGATCTGGATGCGGCCATCGTCGATGCGGTCGATGACCTTGCACGGATTGGCTCCGGTGATGTCCTTGTGTTCCTGCCCGGTGAACGCGAAATCCGCGAAGCCGCCGAAGCGCTGCGCAAACACCATCCGCCACATACCGAAATACTGCCGCTGTTTGCCCGGCTCTCGGCGGCGGAGCAGGAGCGCATCTTCAAGCTGCACAACAACCGGCGCATCGTGCTGGCTACGAACGTGGCTGAGACGTCGCTGACCGTGCCCGGCATCCGCTATGTGGTGGACACGGGCTTTGCGCGCGTGAAGCGTTACAGCTACCGCAACAAGGTCGAGCAGTTGAAAGTGGAGGCGATCTCGCAGGCGGCCGCGCGCCAGCGCTCCGGGCGCTGTGGCCGTGTCGCGAGCGGCGTGTGCATCCGTCTGTATGACGAAGAGGATTTCAACAAACGCCCGCCCTTCACCGATCCGGAGGTGCTGCGCTCGTCGCTCGCCAGCGTGATCCTGCGCATGAAGTCGCTGCATTTGGGCGAGGTGGAGGACTTTCCCTTCATCGACCCGCCATCGTCCAAGGCGATCAGCGATGGTTATGCGTTGCTCAATGAGCTGGGCGCGGTCGATGATGCGAACAATCTCACCGATACCGGCCGGCAGCTCGCGCGATTGCCGCTCGATCCGCGCATCGGCCGCATGGTGCTGGCGGCGAAAGCCGAGGGTTGCCTCGCCGAGGTGCTGGTGATCGCGTCTGCGCTGGCGGTGCAGGACCCGCGCGACCGGCCCATGGAGCGCGCAGCGGCGGCGGATGAGGCGCAGAAGAAATTCGACGACGAGAAATCCGACTTCTTCAGCTACCTCAAGCTGTGGCGCTTCTATGGTGAGCTCATTGACCACAAGAAGTCGAACAAGAAGCTCTTTCAGACCTGCCGGGAAAATTTCCTGTCGCCCAACCGCCTGCGCGAATGGCGCGACATCCACTCGCAGATCAAGGAGCTGGTCTCGGAGCTGGGCTGGAAAGTCGGCGAGATCAACCCCGATCCGCACAAGGTCTATGCGCAGATCCACCGCGCGCTGCTGGCCGGCCTGCTCGGCAACATCGGCCTGAAGACCGAGGAGGGCAATTACCTCGGCGCACGCGGAATAAAGTTCTGGGTGCATCCCGGTTCCGGTGTAGGCCGCAAGGCCGGACGCTGGGTCATGGCCGCGGAAGTGACCGAGACCACGCGCCTCTACGCGCGCTGCGTGGCGACGATCGAACCCGACTGGCTGGAACGCGTCGGCGCGCATCTGGTGAAAAAAAGCCAGTACGAGCCGCACTGGGAGAAGAGGCCAGCGCATGTCGCGGCCTTCGAGCGTGCCTCGCTCTATGGCCTGCTGCTGTACACGAACCGGCGCATGCATTACGGGCCGCTTGATCCGGCCGAGTCGCGCAACATTTTCATCCGCAGCGCGCTGGTGGAGGGTGACTGGGATACGAAGTCGCCGTTCTTCACCCACAACCAGAGCCTGCGTCGCGACATCGAGCGACTGGAACACAAGTCGCGCCGGCCCGACGTGCTGGTGGACGACGAGCTGATCTTTGCCTTCTATGACAGCCTTGTTCCGCCGGGAATCCACAACGGCGCGGACTTCGACAAATGGCGCCATGAGGCTGAAGCGAAAGACTCGAAGCTGCTGTTCCTCAAGCGTGCCGACCTGATGCGCCACGAGGCGGCGGGCATCACCACTGCGCAATTCCCGCATCAGCTCGAGATGGCCGGACGCACGTTCGCGCTGGAGTACCTGCATGAGCCGGGCAGTGCGCGCGATGGCGTGACGCTCACCGTGCCGCTGGTGGCGCTGAACCAGGTGAATGCCGCGCTGTGCGACTGGCTGGTGCCGGGCCTGCGGCGGGAAAAGGCGCTGGGGCTGGCGAAGTCCCTGCCGCAGCGAACGCGGCACAAGCTGGGTCCAGGGCCGGAGTTTGCCGAAGCCTTCCTGGCCGAGCCGCCCGACCTGCGTGTCACCATGAGCGAGGCCATCGCGCGCTGGGCGCGGCGCGAACTGAACCTCGAGATCACGCGCGACCTGTTCCAGCCGGAGCGCCTGCCTGCGCACCTGTCCATGAACTTCCGGGTCATCGACGAGCATGGCCGCCAGCTCGGCATGGGCCGCAACCTTGCGCAATTGCGCGCTGAACTCGGCGAAGCGGCGGGCGAAAGCTTTGCGGAGGCCATATCCGATGCCGAAGCAGGGGGTGCGATCGATGGTGAGGCTGGCGAACCCACCACGGACTGGACCTTCGGCGAGCTGGCCGAAGTCATGGAAATACAACATGGTTCGCAGACCCTGATCGGCTTTCCGGCCATCGTCGATCTTGAAACGGAAGTCCAGTTGCAGGTGTTCGATGCAGATGACGTGGCGCGCGCGGAGCACCATGCCGGCCTCCGGCGGCTGTTCATGCTGCAACTGAAGGAGCAGGCGCGCTTCATCGAAAAGGGCCTGCCGAATTTCACCGCCCTGGCAATGCAATTCGCCACTTTTGGTGATTCAAACGAATTGCGCACGCAACTGCTGCAGGCGACGTTCGATCGCGCCTGCCTGCAGGTGCCGCTGCCGCGTGATGCCGAATCCTTCAGGAAGCGCCGCGAGGAAGGCCGCTCGCGCGTCAACCTGATCGCGCAGGAAATGGCACGCCTCGTCGGCACCATCCTCGCCGAATATCAGGCGCTGGCAAAAAAGCTGAAGGAGGCGCAGCGCGGATTTCCGGTGCAGGTGAAGGACATCCAGGAGCAGATGGCGCGCCTGCTGCCGAATCACTTCATTGCCGACACGCCCTTCGAGCGCCTGCAGCATTTCCCGCGCTATCTGAAGGCCGCAGTGCTGCGCCTGGAAAAGCTGCGCAACGATCCGTCGCGTGATGCACGGGGCATGGGCGAACTCGTGCCGCTACAGACGCTGTACCTGCGCCAGCTTTCCGCTGCGCACAAGTCCGGGGCTGTCGATGACACGCTCGATCAGTTTGGCTGGCTGCTGGAGGAACTGCGCGTGCAGCTCTTTGCCCAGGAACTCAGAACCCCGGTGCCGGTATCGGCGAAGCGCCTGCAGAAGATGTGGGAGGGGATGCGGCGCTAGCCATTCCCGGATTGCTTGCGGCACGCCGGATGAGTCAGCGATCTACCCGCCGAACAGTCTGCTGATGACCTCATCCCGCGTCATGTGGTGATGTGCCGCGACATCATTCAATATTCCGCTGAGGGTTCCGACCTTGAGCGGGTCGTGAGCGGGGACGGTCACGTGATGCTGTGTCGGGGAATCGCAGGTCAGGCGGATGTGGCTGCCTGTCTGCCTTGTCACGCGATAACCCAGTATCGAGAGCGTCTTGACCAGTTCGAGGCCGGTCAGGGCGCGCGGCAGTTTCATGCCGCGATGACTTCGTCCCTGACGTAATGCAGCCGGATGAGTTTCGGCGCCTTGCCGCTGTCGAAATGCGCCTGGACGGCTTCACGCACGTTGGCATGCAGGCCGGCCATGTCGGATGCCTGGGTGAAAATGGACTCTCCGAGTGCGCGCGCCGTCAACCCGCCTTCGGGGGCATCTTCGACCATGAAAATCAGCTCGTTCATGCTTTTCGCTCCCGCGCCAAGGATGAGGAAACCCAGTGAACTCAGTGTACCACTGCCGAATCCGCCAGTAGAAGCAGGGTCAGTTCATGCCAGAGGGGTCAGGTTGATGCCTTGCAGGCCCGGATTGCTTTTCAACCCAGCCCTTTGCGACCCTCAGCGCCGGGAGTCCTTGGCGGCGAGGGCCGTGACGATCTCGGCCACGGCCTGCTGCTGTCGGTCGCTCAGCTTTCGATAGCGTCGCAACAGTTCCTCATCGGAAAGGTGAGGCCGGTAGTTGCCGGCGGCCGCGTCATTGGCCGGGAGACCGCCGGTCTCCTTGCCTTCGCCGTCACGCAACCAGGCGATGGATACGCCCAGCCAGCTTGCCAGCGTTCGCAGCTTGTCCTGGGTCGGGAAGGATTCTCCATTCAGCCATTTCTGCGCGCCTTGATGGGTGATGTCCTTGCCGGAATGGCGCTTATTGAATTCCCTGGCGAGCCGGACGGCGCCCGGCACCCCCATTCCTGCCTTGCCCAGCGCCTGCCCGAGGCGCTTGCTGAATTCTTCTTTTTCACGACTGTTGGCCATGGGCAGGAATGTAGTCCGGCCGGACTCAACTATCAGTTGATAGTATGTACAACTGAAAGTAGTATCCGGAGAGGGAGGCGTCTGTACGCGAGAGTGATGCGTATGGCGCTCAGTTTCGGCAGGCCGGCTTCATCGGGTTCGGCCAGAAAAACAATCAAGAGCAATGACCCAACGCGGACCACGGAGCGGGGACGGCAATGCCCGGCGCATCTGATTCCCGGCTGCGCAAGCTGCTGCTTGGACTGGTGCCGGCTGACGGAGAATCCGTGGGCAATGGCAGGCTACACGAGTTGTTCGATGCGGCGGTCGAATCGGCCCAGTACACGGTCGGCAAGGCGGATTTCGAGAAGGCGCGCGATGCGCTGATTGAGGAAGGCCTGCTCCTACGGGGCAAGGGGCGCGGTGGCTCGGTGCGGCGCGCCGTTGCAACCACGGCGCGGGACGCGGCAGGCGGAGTGTTTGCGCTGGAGTCCCAGGAAATCCCCGCCGACGCGCGCAAACCCAAACCGAAGCAGGAAAACCTCAGCCTTGCCCAGGCCATCGCGCAGTCGGGCACAAAAGCCCGGGCGGGGCAGGGCAAGGGCACGACCGAAGAGAGCAAGGTCCTCAGCTATCGCCACGGCGACAAGCGCAAGAACAATCCGCAGGTGGGCCTGGTCAACGAGGCCAACGATCCGCAGCAGCCCAAGACGACCTGGCGCTATGACCCAGCAATCGACCCGGCGCTGGCCTTCGATGTGGGCCGCGCGCAGATCGAGACGCTGATTGACGAGGCGCTGGCCAGTGGCGACGAGGCGCAAATGCGCGCGGCGCTAGAGGAACTGAAGCGCGCCGGCAGCCCCTACCTCAACTGGGCCGGCAAGGCCGAGCGCACCAGCTTCGACATCGACACCGTGTCGCTGCATGTGCATGAGCGCATCGACCCGATGAGCATTCTGGCTGCGGTGAGCAAGCGCATCAAGGATGCGAAGGCGGGCAACAAGGGCTCCTTCCAGCCCGGCCTGTTTGAAGCGGCGTTCGAGAATCTGCCGCTGCGCGAGGCCGTGGATTTCTACAAGCACGAGCGCGGTTGGGCCAACCGGCTGATCGCCGGCGATTCACTGCTGGTGATGAATTCGCTGCTGAAGAAGGAGAGCATGGCGGGGCAGGTGCAGATGATTTATATCGATCCGCCTTATGGAATCAAGTACGGGTCCAATTTTCAGCCCTTCGTGGGCAAGCGCGACGTCAAGGATCGCAAGGACGAGGATCTGACCCAGGAACCGGAAATGATCAAGGCATTCCGGGACACATGGGAGTTGGGGATTCACTCCTATCTGACTTACCTGCGGGATCGTTTGCTTCTGGCGAAAGAACTGCTGCATGAGTCGGGCAGCGTGTTTGTGCAGATCTCGGATGAAAATTTGCATCATGTACGTGAGTTGATGGATGACTTATTTGGTGCCGAAAATCATATCTGCACAATCATATATGCGACTTCGACTGGCCGAACTTCTAGTTATTTGGCTTCAGTGAATGACTACATTGTTTGGTATGGAAAAAGCAAGAATATTAAGTACAACCAACTATTTGTAGAGAAAGAAGGTACTGCCGAGACTGAAGAAAATGAATTTGAACTCGGTGATTTAACCTCTCAGGGCGAAGCTAGCCTAGAGCAGCCTTTTGGTTTTCATAACTCAACGTTTTATCCCGCTAAGGGTAGGCACTGGAGTAATGATCATCTTGTTGGGATGTCGCGTATTGCAAAAGCTGGGAGGATTATTCAGGTAAGCACGACACAAATTCGGGCTAAAAAGGTATTGGGTGAGCATTCGACATCACCAAGAAATAGTTTTTGGTTGGACACGCAATTTGGTGCGTTTTCAAAGGAAAAAATATACGCAGTACAGACGGCACAAAGAGTCATTGAGCGTTGCTTGCTGATGACCACCGCTCCAGGTGACTTGGTGATGGACCCGACTTGCGGCTCTGGCACTACCGCCTTTGCTGCTGAAAAGTGGGGCCGACGCTGGATTACGTGCGATACCTCACGCGTTGCGGTAACGCTGGCCAAGCAAAGGCTGATGACTGCTAGCTACGACTATTTCGAATTGCGATATCCAAACGAAGGGCTGCGCGGTGCCTTTATTTACAAAACCGTGCCGCATGTCACTCTGAAATCCATTGCCGATAATCCGGAGATCGATGAGATATTCGGGCGTATGTACCCGGCGATTAAATCGGCGCTTCAGGAACTTAACAAGACGGCCAAACAGAAATTTAATGAATGGCAAGTACCATCCGATTTCCCGGATAGTTGGCCTAGTGCGGCGCGTGATGCATTCGACGCCTTTCAGGCAGCATGCCAAGCAATGCAAAAACAGATGGATATGTCCATCGCTGCCCACGCCGACTCCGAAATTCTTTATGACCAGCCGGAGAAATCCAAATCCAAGCTGCGCATCACCGGCCCGTTTACGGTGGAGGCAGTTCCCTTCGCGACAGTGCTGTCCCTCGATGAAGCAGAGCAGCCCAAGGATGCCGACGTGGCGGTGGCCCGTTCCGGCGAATCCGCGCGGCAGCATTCCTGGCGTGACGAACTTCTGAAAACCGGTATCCGCGGCAAAGGCGGGCAGTTGCTCAAGTTCAGCAGCCTCGAAACTTTGCCCGGCACGGTTTGCCTGCATGCGACCGGCACGCTGGATTCGGGTGAGCGGGTGGTGGTGAGTTTCGGACCGGAACATGCGGCGCTGGAACAAAGGCAGGTGGAGCATGGTCTGCGCGAGGCGGGCGAACTTTTTCCGCTACCCAAGATGATTGTGTTCTGCGCCTTTAATTTCGATCCCGAGGCCGCCAAGGACATCGACGCGGTGAAGGGTATTACCGCGCTCAAGGCGCAGATGAACACCGACCTGCTGACTGAAGACCTGAAGAAAGCGCGCTCCTCCAACCAGAGCTTCTGGCTCATGGGTCAGCCCGACGTGGATCTGCGCAAGCGCAAGGATGGCAGCTACGAGGTCGAGGTGAACGGCTTCGACTATTTCGACACTGCCAAGGGTGAACTGGTCTCCGGCGGCAAGGGCAGGATCGCCATGTGGTCGCTGGATACCGATTACGATGACCGTTCGCTGTTTCCGCGTCAGGTGTTCTTCCCCATGGCAGGCAAGGGCGAGGGCTGGGCCAAACTCAAGCGCGACATCCGCGCCGAACTCGACGAAAGCCTGCTCGATAAATTCCAGGGGACGGTGTCCCTGCCTTTCGAGGCCGGCGACAACAGGAAGATCGCGGTGAAGATCGTCGATGATCGCGGCATCGAGTCGCTAAAAGTCATTCCGCTTACCTAAGGCGCCGCCATGGCCGCGCCGAAATCACTGATCATCAATACGCCCTACGACTGCCCGTCGCGGCATTGGGCGCAGGGACGTGCCGGCGCGCTTTCGATGGTCGAAACCCGGCGCGAGGCGGGCTACGAGATTTTCGATATCCGCAACAACACCCGCAGGACCGAACCGCTGACGCTGGTGAATGCGATCCGCGAGCGAGTGGACGCGTGGCGCGCGGCGGACTATCCCGGTATCACCAGCGTGACCCGCACGCTGCTTGAACACTGGTATGACCGCACCGCCAGGGACCTGCCCTTCTACTTCTGCCAGTTGGAGGCCATCGAAACCGTGATCTGGTGGGTGGAGGCAGCGCCGGAGCACAAGCAGGGCATCCACGTGCCGGGCGACGGCGGGGCGTGGGAACGGTTGTGCAACAAGATGGCCACCGGCAGCGGCAAGACCACGGTGATGGCCATGATCATCACTTGGCAGGTGCTGAACGCGCTGACCTATCCGAAGCGCAATCGGGATTTCTCGCGCATTGTGTTCATGGTTGCGCCCGGCCTGACGGTCAAGGAGCGCCTGCAGGTGCTTTATCCGGGTAATGTCGGCAATTACTACGATCAATTCAGCCTTTGCCCCTCGGATGCCCTTCGCCAGAAGCTCAACCAGATGGAAATCCAGGTAGAGAACTGGCACACGCTCATGCCGCTGAAGGAAACCGCGCGCTCGGTGGTGAAGAAGGGCGCCGAAAGCGACGAGGCCTATACCCGGCGCGTCATGGGCAAGCTGGCCGGTTTCAAGGATTTCATCGTCATCAACGACGAAGCCCACCACGCCTATCGCATTCCCGCCGACATCAAGGTCAAGAAAAGCGATGACTTCGATCCCGAAGAGGCCACGCGCTGGATAGAAGGGCTGGACCGGCTGCACAAGACGCGGCGCATTCTGCGCTGTTTCGATTTGTCCGCCACGCCATTTGCGCCCACCGGCCGGGCCAACACCGAACAGGGCTTGTTCGACTGGATCGTGTCGGACTTTGGCCTGAACGACGCGATCGAGGCAGGGTTGGTGAAAACGCCGAGGGTGGTGGTGCGCGATGATGCGTTGCCCGATGCGAGAACACTGCGATCGAAGCTGTATCACATTTATCGCGATGATTCCGTCGCAGATGATTTGAATCGCCGAGGCGCGCAACCGCACGAGGCCCTGCCCAAGCTGGTGCAGGATGCCTATACGATCCTGGGGGCCGACTGGCGTGAAACGCGCCGACAGTGGAGTGAAGCCGGGCATGTTTCCCCGCCGGTGATCCTGACGGTGTGCAATCGCACCGAAACGGCGGCGCGCATCGAGCACTACTTCAGCAAGGGCAATGCCCACTGGCCGGAACTGCACGCCCCGGATCGCACCCTGCGCGTGGATTCGAAAGTGCTGGAAAAGGCCGAGATCGGAGAGACGGCGTCATCCGACAAGGACTATGAGGCCCGCCTGAAGGCCATCGTGGATGCCGCGAACATCCCGCAGGATCGCAAGGAACGGCTGGCCGGGCACAAGAAGGAAGAGCTGCTGCGGGAGATCGTCGATAACGTCGGCAAGCGCGGCACCGCCGGCCAGGATCTGCAGACGGTGATATCGGTGGCGATGCTGTCGGAGGGCTGGGACGCCAAGAACGTGACACACATCATGGGGCTGCGTGCCTTCACCAGCCAGTTGCTGTGCGAGCAGGTGATCGGTCGTGGTCTGCGCCGGGTGGCCTATGACGTCGACGAAAACGGCTTGTTCAAGCCGGAATACGTCAATGTGTTCGGTGTGCCCCTGTCGATATTCCAGGATGTGGGCGAAGGCGGGGATGCGCCGCCGCCACCGAAACCCAGCACACAGATTGAATCGCTGATTGATCGCAATGCCTTCGAAATACGCTGGCCGAATGTGTTGCGCATTGACGTGGTCGTGCGTCCGATACTGGTGGTGGATTGGGACAAGGTGGATGAACTGACCATTGATCCGGCCCATACGCCGATCAGCGCCGAGATCGCGCCGGCCGTCGGCGGGGCCACCGACTGGAACAAGATTCACGAAATCGACCTGGAAAAACTGCCCGAGGAATTCCGGCTCCAGCGACTGACCTTCAAGGCGGCGCGCAAGGCATTCGATGAACTGGGCCAGAAGTTCAGAGGCAATCGTGAGTTTCTGGTGGTCCAGCTCATTCGTCTGGTCGAGGAGTTCCTGCGTTCGGACAAGGTGAAGATACCGTCACTTTTCCATCAGGATCCGCTGCGCAAGCGCATTCTGCTGTCATTGAATGTCGACATCCTCGTGCAGCATCTGCTGCGCTTTGTGACCGAGCAGAACCAGGAGCGCATCGAGCCGGTGTTCGACGAGGAGTTTCCGATCGGATCGACACGCGCCATGCGCACCTGGTACACCACGAAGGTGTGCCATCCGACGCAGCGCTCGCAGATCAGCCACATGGTGGCCGACAGCGCCTGGGAGCAATATGGCGCGAACCTGCTGGAGACAAGCAGACAGGTGGTGGCCTATGCCAAGAACGATCACCTGGGATTCCAGATTTATTACTTGTGGAATGGCGCGCGCCGGCGGTTCATCCCGGACTTTCTGATCCGGCTCTCTAATGGCAAGACGCTGGTGCTGGAAATCAAGGGCGAAGATTCGGAACAGAACCGCGCCAAACGCTCAGCGCTGGATGCCTGGGTGAAGGGCGTGAATGCCAAAGGCGGCTTCGGCACGTGGTGCTGGGACGTGGCGTTTCAGCCGGCGCAGATTCATGACATCGTGCAGAAGCACGGGGCGGCCTGAAGCCTTCAGCGCGCATTGCCGGGATCAACGGCCAATCACGTGATGCACAAATGAGAAGCCCCGCAACGGCGGGGCTTCGGGGTTGGGGCCACCATCGGCGGCCCCGTTTTGCTTCGAGTGGTCACGTTGCCGTGACGTTGCCGACCTGACTCGCCGGCTTCAAGGTTGCGTTGTTGGTATCTTCATCGATAGGATTGCCTCCACATTCGATTCGACAACATTGCACCTGATCAGGGTTCAAGCTCCGGTTCCGCAGAACGGGGCGATCCTCAAACATCATGTCGAGGGTGGTTGTCGCACATTCGCTTCAGGTACACCCGCCGCAACAGCACCGGGGGCGCGCACAACGGCGTAACACTTGGGCGACAACCAGATCTTGCATTGTTGGTTTGAGAACTCACCACGCTCCGAATTACCGGAGTACTTTCAGTTGACGCCTTTCAATTGCCGCTGTCAACACGATTCGGCGAATCTTTTTTTCTGCATGCCGCGCGTGCATTCACAATGCGTTCCCTGTCGCGACGTAAATACATGAAAGTCTCATTTCAACGGGCACTTGCGAACAAGAACGGAGTTCTTTATTCACCGGATTGACCTGGATCAAGCAATGATTTCCGTTATGCACCCAGAATTTTGCAATGAAGAACCTCTGGCGTCTGAGGGATTTTGTCGTCGGCATGACCGGACTGTTCGACAAGGGTGCGGTCACCGAGGTTGATGTGCTGCGCGCCACGGGCCGCTTGCTGTCGGCACTGGTCGCGCATGACGACTGGCTTCCCGAAGAGTTCGCAAAGCCCCACGCGGCACACCATCAGGAGTATCTGCTGCATTGCGATCCGCTCGAGCGTTTCAGTGTCGTGAGCGTGGTGCTGGGGCCTTCGCAGAAAATGCCGGTGCACGATCATCTGACCTGGTGCCTGTCCGGCGTGCTGCGCGGCATGGAGCATTTCGAGGAGTACCGGCATGAAGGTGAGGGCCGTCCCATGCTCAAGACCGGTGACCACATCGGGCCGCAAGGGGAGATCGAGGCGGTGTCCCCATCGATCGGCGACATCCACACGATCAGCAACGCCATGCCTTACCGGACCACGGTCAGCATTCACGTCTTTGGCGCCAACATCGGCGTGATGAAGCGCCACAAGTTCGTGCTGCCCACCGGCGAGAAGCAGGACTATGTTTCAGGTTACTGCAACACGGTGCTGCCCAATTTCTGGAATGCCTCGCCGGGCCATCAACCATCCCGCGGCAGCGGCATGGCCGGGCCGCTGCTGATCTAGCGATCCTTCACTGCCGCAACCTCACTCTTCAAGCTTCATGTTGTTTTCAGTGACGATCTTGCGATAGCGCGCCACCTCGGTGGCGAGTTGCTGGCGAAGCTGCTCGGGCGTGCTGCCCACCATCTCGGCGCTGTCGGCCGCCATCCTGGCAACGACTTCAGGTGCCTTGGCCACAAAGGCGAAGGCCGCACTCCAGCGGTTGACGATGGCAGGTGGTGTCTTTGCCGGCGCCATGTAAGCCGACCAGCTGTTGTAGTCGTAATCGGGGTAGCCCTGTTCGGAGATGGGCACGAGGTCCGGCATGAACTTGGACCGCGCCGCGGTCATGTTGGCGATGGGCAGCAGCTTTCCGGCCTTGACATAGCCGGACACGACAAAGGGCAGTCCGGGTGCCGCATCGATGCGCCCGGCAATGAAGTCGGTGTACATCGGCCCCGCGCCCTTGAAATGCACAAAGGTGACGTCCGTCTTGGTCATGCTGTGCAGCCAGGCCCCGGCGATGTGGAAGATGCCGCCGCCACCGGAGGTGCCGAAGTTGAGCTTGCCTGGATTGGCCTTGGTGTAGGCGACGTATTCCTTGAAGTTCTTGACGCCCAGGTCGGGACGAACCAGCAGCATGGCGCTGCGCTTGTTGATCAGGGAGATCGGCGCAAAGTCCTTGATCGGATCATAGGGCAGCTTGTCCAGAGGGAAGAAGGCCGGATAGACCGCGAAGCCGGGGGTGATCGCGAGGATGGTGTAGCCGTCGGGCTGCGCCTTGGCCACGTAGATCGTGCCCAGTGACGAGCCTGCGCCCGGCTTGTAGTCGATCAGCACCGGATGCTTCAGGTCTTCCATCAGCCGTTGCTGATAGAGGCGCGTTTCGATGTCCGTCGACGCACCCGTGGTGAAGGGCAGCACGATGGTGACGGGCTTGGTGGGAAAGTTTGTGGCGGTCTGCGCGAGGACGGCACTTGAACAGAGTGTGACAACGGCTGCAGCAACAGACTTCAGCAGACGGGTTGAAACCATGACCTGAATCTCCTTTTCGCGATATGGCCTGAATTGCCGGTCGATGTGGATCGCCGGCCGCGCCAGGCCCTTCGCAAACAGGGAAGAACCCGCGCCTTGCGCCGTTTCTGGTGACGGCTGCAGCAAGTGTATACCGCAATTGCCGCGATCGCCTCGGGTTGGCACAGTGCCGCGGTGTCGCGCAGCAGCGCGAAATGGAAGATAAGGCAGTGAGCGTGGAAGCGGCCGCAAGCGGCGCCGGGGGACTCAGGCCGGCTTGCGGGTCGCCGCGTCGATCAATGCGGCGGCCATGGCGCGCGCTGCCGTGGCGGTGCTGGTATCGCGATCCATCTGCGTTGTGACAATCGCGCCGTCGTAGATCACCACCAGTTGCTGTGCCAGTTGTTCGGGGTTGGCGGCGCCCGCCTCACGAGCAAGGTCGAGGAACAGGCCGCGCGTCCAGGCGCGTGAACTGTCGCAGGCCCGGCTGATCATGCTGTCGGGCTTTGCCTCCGCACTCGCCCTGATGAAGGCGCAGCCGCGGAAATCGGACTCCTCGAAAATTTCGGCCATCACCTCATAGATGCCGAGCAGCTTGTCGCGCGGATTGTCGCGGGTCGCGAGCTTTTTCAGCATGCGCTCCCGGCGTGCCTGGAACTTGGCTTCGAGGTAGGCGCGGATGAGTTCGTCCTTGCTGCCGAAGGCGCTGTACAGCGAAGCCTTGGCCACGCCGGCATGCGCAATCACGCGATCGATGCCGACCGTGTTGATGCCCTCTTCGTAGAACAACTCCGATGCGGCAGTAAGCAGGCGCTCACGTGCCGACACACGCTCCGTCGCGGGTTTCTCCGCAGCGGGGCTGTGCTGGACGGCGGGGGCCAATTTGCTTGTGGACATTGCTTGACTATACCAGACAGGTCTGTATAGTTCAAGTACAGACAGACTTGTCTGTTTGTAGATAAATCAGCATCAGGAGCCAGCATGACTAACAACATTGATGGAAGTAATGCATTGATTGATAAGCAAATATCAAGTATCCGCAAAGCCCGCTTTATCGTCGCCGATGCCTGGCGTTCGCCGGTTTGACCGGTGCCACGGACCACAGCGAATTACGCTTTTTCAAGCCGCCCATTTCTTTTCAGGGAAACAGAAAGACTTCGATGAATACCTCAGTCGCCCCAATCGCTTCATCGGCCGTTTCATCAGCCGTTGCTCCAACCCACAATTCCGCCGCCGGCCATCACATCGTCGACAACATTGTCAGAACGACGCGTCGCGCCTGGCTGTCCCATCCCGCGACGTTCTGGCTGAAGGCCTCCATCATCGTTTCCTTCCTCGCCGGTTCCAGCGTGCCCACGCCGCTCTATCCCCTCTATCAGGCGGAGTGGGGCTTCTCGCCGATCACGGTCACGATGATTTTCGGGATCTACGCCGTGGCGGTGCTCGCCGCACTGCTGACCGTGGGGTCGCTGTCTGATTACATCGGACGCCGTCCGGTGCTGCTCTACGCAACGCTGGTGCAGGCGGCGACCATGCTGATGTTTGCCACTGCGACCAGCGTGACGGGTCTGCTGTTCGCGCGCGTCGTGCAGGGCCTGGCCACCGGTGCTGCCGCCGCTGCAGTGGGTGCGGGCATGCTCGACATCGACCGCGCCAGGGGCACGACGGCCAATGCCGTGGCGCCGATGACGGGCACGGCGAGTGGCGCGCTGATTGCCGGGTTGATGGTGCAGTTCCTGCCGGCGCCGACGCATCTGGTCTATCTGATGTTCTTCGTCATCTTCGTGGCGCAGGCTGCCGGCGCGTACCTGATGCCGGAAACCACCACGCCGCGTTCGGGCGCGCTGGCCTCGCTCAGGCCGCAGTTCAATCTGCCGTCGGCGGTGCGCACGCCTTTCCTGATCGCATTGCCGGTGCTGGTCGCATCCTGGTCGCTTGCCGGTTTCTACGGATCGCTCGGACCGGCAATGATGCGCGGCCTGCTGGGCTCGAGTTCATCGGTACTTGCCGGACTGACGCTGTTCACGCTGGCCGGAGGCGGTGCCACCGCAGTGCTGATGCTGCGCAACTGGCAGCCGCGCCCGATGATGATGCTTGGCGCGGGCGCGTTGCTGTTGGGCACTTGCATCACGCTGTCGGCCATGGCGCTCGGCTCGGCCGCTGTGTTCTTCGCCGGTGCAATCATCACCGGCACCGGCTTCGGCCTCGGCTTCCAGGGCGCGGTGCGCAGCGTCGTGTCGCACGTCGGGCCGCAGGAGCGTGCCGGGGTGCTGTCCATCATCTACGTCGCGTGCTACCTCGCCATGGGCCTGCCTGCAGTGATCGCCGGATTCGGCGTGGTGTACGGCGGCGGATTGCTCGCCACGTCGGAGCAATACGGCGCAGCGGTGATCGTGCTCGCAGGGCTGGCATTGACGGGCACACTGATGCAGCGACCGAAGCCGGCATGATCGGCGGGGCGGATGGGTGATCGCAGGAGGCTACAATGCGCAACCCTGTCATTACCGGATGCCCCCATGAAACTGCTTGGCTCGCCCCGCAGCCCCTATGTCCGCAAGGCGCGCATCACCCTGCTGGAAAAGAACATTGCATGTGACTTCGTCGTTGACCGTCCCTCGGCGCCTGGCTCGCAGGTGCCGGGGCACAACCCGCTTGCCAAGGTGCCGGTGCTGGTGCCCGACACCGGACGCGCGGTCTACGATTCGGTGGTGATCGTCGAATATGCCGACCATGTGGGCAGCGGCCCGCGGCTGATCCCGGAAGCATTCGAAGCGCGCATCGATGCGCTGCGCATGGAGGCCCTGGGCGACGGAATCACCGATGCCATCGTCTCGCTCACGCACGATGACCGCTACAAGCAGCCTGACTGCGATCCGAACGCGGCGTGGTACCAGAAGCAGTTGCTGAAGATCGAGCGCGGCCTGGCCGCATTGCAGAATGAGGTGGGCGATCGTGATTTCTGTTGCGGCGATGCCTTTAGCGTTGGCGATATTTCCGCCGGCATGGCGCTCGGCTATCTCGACCAGGAGTATCCGTCCTACGTCTGGCGGGACAAGTTTCCCGGCCTGAAGCGCTACGCGGCAAAGCTGTTCGCGCGGCCTTCCTTCCAGAAGACCGTGCCTGCGGCAGCCTGATACGTCCCGATGGGGGAGAGCCTCCTCAAACGTGGCGTTATTTACTTGCGCAATCGTTTGAGAGCCCATAGACATGAAAAATCCCGCCGAGGCGGGATTTTTCATGAGCCATCAAATGACTTGAAACGATCAGTCCCTGATTAATAGCGATTGGGATCATTCGGGCGGCGATCCCGCTCATTGCGAACGCCGTCGCCATCACGGTCACGGTAGTAACGATTGGGCACGCCGTCGCGATCCCGATCACGCTCGCCGCTGTATCCGCGTTGCGATTGCGGCATGGGTTCATAGGCAACACATCCGGCCAGCAATGTGCTGAGCAACAATAAGGCAAGTCCGAGCTTCTTCAAGGTGATCTCCTTGTGGGCAGGCGAGGCGATTCTTTTACATCCGTGAACATCGCAAATCGGACAATCGCGGCAAAGGGTGCAGGCAGGAAACTGGCACCGCTGGCATTGCGATCATCCGTCCGGGGCGGTTGATTCAGGAGCGATTGGGATTGTCGGGCTTGCGGTCGCGATTGTTCGGCACGCCATCACCGTCGCGGTCCCAGCGGCCGCGCTCGAAGGCCCAGCGGCCATCACGCTCGACCCACTGGTTTGAACGATAGGCGTAACCGGGGCGCTCACGCATCCAGTTGCCCTTCACCCAGTGGTGCTTGTTGTTTGACCAGTTCCAGTATCCCGTCGACCAGACATAACCGCGCCGTGGTGCCGGGGCAACTTCGTTCCGTGGTGGTGGCGGCGCGCGTCGCACGGTGACTTCGCGGTAGGTCGCAGCATTGCTGGAGAGCGGTGTCGCAACGGCACCGATTGCTCCGGCGGCGATCATCACGGCAAACAGCATCTTGTTGGCGGACATTTTGTGCTCCTGAAAAGAATTCATGCGCGGGATGCGCAACCGGGTTGATTGCGATGCCGTTATGCAGATTGGGCGCAGCCCGGACAATGTTCAGTGCGTTGCCGAACACTATGAAAAGCGTGCGGAATTTTTCAGTACTGGATGCCGGGTCGGCGTGGCCGCCTGGTTACGGCGGCAGGTGGCGCGCAAACCGGGATTGAAGGCCGCAGTTCAGGAAGCGGCGGCAGGGAAGCCAATGCTTCCCCGATCTCTTTCAGGTCAATACCCGCAGACTCAGGACGCTTCGGGAATCAGCAGGTCGGCACAAGCCTGGGACACGCCCTGTCCGGGGGTCTTTGATCCGGCCATCGTTGCCCAGCCGCCCTTTTCGACGATATCGCCGCGCGACCAGCGATCCGATGCCTTGAGCGTGACCATGCGGCCCGCGCCATCCTTGCCTGCACTGAACTGCGCCGAACAGATCTGCGCCTGTGATGCCATGACTGCAGTGTCAACCTGTCGCTTGGCCAGCGTTTCGGCCTTGCCGGGTGTCTTCCAGTTCAGTGCGCCGAAGCCTATCCAGGCAATCAGCCCGGCACCTGCCAGAACGCCCAGCGCAAATGGTTTTGCATCCTTGTGGATTTTCTCAATGGCAAACATGACACGTCCTTCGGGGTGGAGGGGAAAGCCCTCCGTGAGTCAGGGTACGCGCTTATTGCCCGGGGGTGTCGATGCCATTGACGGGCGGCCGGCTGTGCTTCGCCGGCGATGCCGGCTCATGAAGTAATATTCTGTCGCACACAGCCACCACAATCAGGAGGAAGGGTCGTGATCTACGCATCGAATGGAGCACAGGCATTGGCCAGGCGCCGCGTGGTTCCTTCTCCCGGCACGGGAGTCGAGCACTGGGGCACGGAATTTTTCGGACCGCGCTACGCGCGCGAGCCGGCACCGGGTCCGCAGGCGGTGATGACCGAGATGGCCGCACATGAAGAAGCGCTGGCGCATTTTCATGGCGTGACGCAGTTCCAGATTTTTCCCGCCGGCTCGGGCAAGATGGGCCGCAGTGACATCCAGGCACTGATGGTGCAGTTCAAGGATCATCACACCGCCTATGGGCCGATCATTGCCGGGCCGCAGGGTTTGTCGTTCGTGTCGCTGCGCGTGAAGATCGACGAATCGGTGCCGGTGTATGTGCGCAGCCCGGATGCCAGGGAGAAACTGAAACCCAGCAAGCGGCGCAACATCTTCTCGCAGCCGCTGGCGCTGTCCACCGAACCGGTGCTGCAGTTCCGCAGGGAAGTTGCGTGGGAGCCGCTGTTCGAGCAGAAGTACGATGACGGCCTTGATGGCCACATGCTCAGGCTCGGCGCCGGAATGTCGGTGGCCGGGCCGGACCCGCGCTCCGCCGGCGGCTATTACCTGTTCGTGGCGAATGGCGCGCTGGACCGCGATGGTGAAATCTATCCACTGTGGTCCATGGTGGTGGTTGATCGCGATGAGCCGTCGTTCGAGATCAAGGCGGGGCCGAAGGGGCTTGAGGCGGTGGTGATGCAGTTTCCGATCGAGGCCTGACTTTCATGGCAGACGGATTGCACCCGGGCGGTAGCTGCAGTCCATCAAATCACCCTGATTCATGATTGCAATTATTTTCTAATTGCTCATGAATCGCAGTGAAATTTTCAGAAATGATTACAATTTGTAAATTCCTGTCCGCCGGCCGACAGCCTTGTGCTGCCTAGCCCGGCACGAAGTCGGCCTTGCCTGCGCTGCAATCCGGGCAACTGAAGTCCTCGGGGACTTCCTCCCACGGGGTGCCGGGCTCGATGAATTCATCGGGCAGGCCGGCGCGCTCGTTGTAGACAAAGCCGCATAGCTCGCAGCGATATTGCTTGAATTGGCGTTCGGGTTCGCTCATGACCTTCTCCTGTGTACAGGCCTAATGGTAAACCGGCGACAGAGGGGTTGTCATCGCGGCTGTCGTCGGCAGGGGATGTTCAGCTGCGATCCGGTTTCGCCGAGTTCAGGTGATCGCGTTCCAGTACCGCCACATAGTCGCGTACCCGTTCCAGCGACAGCACGCCCAGTCCCGAGAAGCGGCAGCCAATGCGGCGCCAAGTGCTCTGGGGGTTCATCTCGTCCGTATAGACCACTTCGAGGTTGGTGCTGACCGCGCCCAGTTTCGGCAACTCGAGTTTGCATCCGGTCAGTTTCGTTCCAGTGGCGATATCGGCCATGGGATCCTCGAGGATGAGGCTCACGCCGCCATAGGAGATGTCCATGACGCGCAATCGTTTTTCCGGGCCGCGTTCGTCCTGCAGATAACGGACCACCGGCGGATTCGCGGAGGGCACCTGGAATCGCGCCGAGCCGCGCCGCTGCGTGCGCGCCAGCGACTTCGGAATGCAGCAGCGAAAGGCCGGCTTGCCGTGATGGGTCACCGCCTCGACATGCTCGCCGGTGAAGCGCACATGGATGTAGTCATACGTGGCTTCGGCAACCAGCTGGTTTTCGCTCTCTGCAAACATCCGGTTGCTTACACCCGAGGCGTCGAACACGAGTTCCTCGTACTGTGGCTTGACCAGCAGCAAGGAGGCCTCGATCACCGAGGGACGGCCGGCAAACTGCACACGCACCGGCACCTTGTGCGTGGCGATGGCGCGCAGCACGGCCAGGATGTCCGGACGGGTCTTGACGAGATAGTGCTCGTCGTCGGACCGGCCTTCGGCATAGGGAGTGGTTTCAGTGGGGCTCATGGTTGCCGGTGAGCATACCGGTATCGGGTGCCTTGATGATGAATATCTGCATCATCGCCGATGGCTGCGCAGGGAAAGGCGGCGAACAGACCGTGAAACCGTAGCCTGTTCGCCAACTGACGGGTTCGCGCGATCAGTTGTCGCCGAGTTCGATGTTGGCGTCCTTCGCCACCTTGGCCCAGCGCACCACTTCGGTGGCGATGAGTTTCCTGAACTCTGCAGGTGTGCTGCCGACGGGCGTGCTGCCCTGGCTGTCCATCTGGGCCAGGACATCAGGCGCCTTGGTGATTTCGATGCACAGCTCGTGCAGTCGGTTGAGCGTCTCGGGCGGTGTGGCGGCGGGCGCGACGAGTCCGAACCAGTTGCCGGCGAAATCGAATTCCGGCAGCCCCTGTTCAGGCACGGTCTGCAGATCCGGCACGAGCTTGGAGCGGCGCATGCCCAGGATCACCAGTCCGCGCGCCTTTCCCGTTTTCATCAGCGACAGCGATACGGCCAGCGTGGAGGAGAGCAGGTCCAGGCGCTCGCCCATGAGGTCGGTGGTGGCTGGCGCCACGCCCCGGTAGCCGACGAACGTGACCTTGGTGTTGGCCAGGTTGTTCAGCCATGCGCCGACGAGCTGGCTCGATCCGCTGCTGAAGCCGTAGGTGACCTCACCCGGATGGGCCTTTGCGTAGGCCACGAACTCCTTGAAGTTCTTTGCCGGAAAGCCCGGGCGCATCAGCCGAACCGAGGTGCGTTCGCTCATCTGCGTGATCGGCGCGAAGTCCTTGAGTATGTCGAAGGGCAGGGTCTTGTACTGGGTGGGCATCAGCGGCAGGCCGGCGGTGGCGACCAGCAGCGTGTAGCCGTCGGCGGGAGCGCGGGCCACGTAGGCCGCGCCGATCGTGCTGTTGGCGCCCGGCTTGGCGTCGACGATGACTTTCTGGTTCGTGATTTCGGCCATCTTCTTCGCGTAGACGCGCGCCTCCAGTTCCGCCGGACCGCCAGCGGCGAAAGGAGAAATGAAGGTGACGAGCTTGGACGGGAATTTCGGGGCCGTTCCCTGCGCGAGCGCTGAGCTTGAGACACAAAGCAGGGATAGCACCGCGAACGACGACATCAACGACAACCCAAGTGGCAAGCTCGACCTGCGGGAACTCGGCATCACGTCTCTCCTTTGAAGGTTTTTCCGGGATGGCAGCCTTCTGCCGGGCTGCCTCCTCCATACAATGCCGCTCAATGTATCACTGCGCCGGCTTGATACCCGCCGACTTGATCACCTGCCTGAATTTCGCAATGTTGCAATGTCGCTGGCGATCAGCCTGTCAGTCTCCGCCGGCGGTATGCCCATGATGGTAAAGCCTTCGCTGTCGAGGAAGTGGTTGACCTGCGGGGCCTTCAGCGCCTCCATCACATCGGCATAGATCTTGTCGATCACCGGGCGCGGTGTTTTCGCCGGTGCCATGAAGCCCAGCCAACTGCCGATGTCGAAATCCTTCAGGCCCAGTTCGGCCAGCGTGGGCACATCGGGCAGGGCCTTGGCGCGCGCGCGCGTGGAGATTGCGATCGGCACGATGCGGCCGGCACGCACATGCTCGGTGACGGCTGCCATGGTGATGACCATGGTTTCGATGTGGCCGCCCAGGAGCGCCGTCGTGGCGGGGGCGCCGCCCTTGAACGGGATGTAGCTGAACTTCGTCCCGGTCTGCTGCGCCATCACCTCGTTGGTGATCTGGCCGATGCCGCCCGCGCTGGCGATGCCCATGGTTGTTTCGCCGTTACGTTTCTTCGCGTAGGCGAGGAATTCGGCGAAGTTCTTCGGGCCAAGGTCGGGGCGCACCACGATCATCTGCGGGCTGGAGGCGGCTGCGGTAATGCCGGCGAAGGCCGTGGCTGCGTCAAAGCCGGACTCGTGACGGTTGGCGGCGATGGCAAGCGCAGTGCCCGAGGTGAGCAACGTGTAGCCGTCGGGCGCGGCTTCTGCCACGCGCCTCATGCCGCCGCCCGCCCCGCTGGCGTTGAGCACAAGCACCGGTTTTCCCCAGGTTTCGGCGAGCTGGTCGCAGATCGAACGCGCCATCAGGTCGCTGCTCGCCCCAGCCGCTGCGGCCACCACCATCTGCACCGGCCTTTCCGGAAACCGGCCGGTGGCGGAACGGGTCTGTGCAAAGGCTGCAACATTGGCGCCGGTGATGAGCAGGCAGGCCGCGAATGCAATGGGGAAGATCGATCTGTGGAGGAACTGCACGGGAATGACGGGCGCCGGACGTATGGGGCAGCCATCTTATCCCGATGACGGAATGCATGGCGGGTGCAGGCTGGTGTTGGCGTGCGAAACGGGCGCCGCAGGCCCGGTGTTACATTGGCAGGGCAAAGTGGATGCGAAGGAATTCAGTGGCAGAAACGAATCAGGGGTCTGAAGCGGCGTCCTCGAAAGAAGGAGCATCGAAACTCCAGTATGCCCACCCCGTGCTGGGCATCGCACTGTGCCTGTGTTCGCTGTTCTTTTTTGCCTGCCTGGACACCACGACGAAATATCTCGCGGCCACGTACAACGTGCCGCTCATCGTCGCGATCCGCTATATCGTCAATTTTGCGCTGATGGTGGTGATCCTGGCGCCACGCCATGGGCCGGCGCTGATCCGTACCGAGCGCACGGGGCTGGTCTGGGTTCGCACCGCCTGCCTGGCCAGTGCTTCGCTGTTTGTCGGCCTTGCCCTGAAGCGGATGCCGGTGGCCGAGACCACCGCAATGATCTACCTCGCGCCCATGCTGATCGTGCTGCTGGCCAAGCCGCTGCTCGGCGAGCAGATCGGCAGGCTCGGGTGGCTGGCTGCGGTGACTGGCTTTGTGGGTGTGCTGCTTGTCTCAAGGCCGGGCACGAACCTCGATACGCTGGGCATTGTGTTTGCACTGTGCGCGGCCTGCGTGAATGCCGCATATCAGTTGCTGTCGCGCGTCCTGGCGCGTACCGAGCAGACGATTGCACTGCTGTTCTATACGGCGCTGGGCGGCTCCATCCTCTTCGGCATGGGCCTGCCCTGGTTCTCGGAGGGCGTCGCGCCGAGCAATCTGCAGATCATGCTGTTTCTCAGCCTTGGTGCGAGCGGCGGGCTGGGGCATTACTTCCTGACGGCCTCCTACCGCTATGCACCTGCGTCGCTGCTGGCACCGGTCAGCTACATGCAATTGCTGTGGGCCGGCTTTCTCGGCTGGATCGTCTTCGGGCACCTGCCGGACGGCCTCACCATTGCGGGCATGCTGATCATCATGGCGGCCGGCGTCATGATCGCGTTCAAATCGCGCGGGACCCTTGCACGTCAGATCGCGCGGCGCCAGCCATAGCGATGGCGCTGTCGTTCCCACTTTTGTGCAGGAGGCATGGATAGCCCCCGGCCAGAACTGCGCCTATTCCACCGTTGCGCCGGAGATGCGGATCGCTTCGGCAAACAAACCGATCTGCGCCTTGATGTAGGCCTTGAACACCTCCGGCGTGTTCGTCTCCACGTCCACGCCCTGCTGCTCGAACTGTGTTTTCGCCTCGTCCGAGTTCAGCACACGCACGATGGAAGCGTGCAGCTTGTCGATGATGGGCTTCGGTGTTCCGGTGTTCGTGGCCATGCCCTGCCACAGCGTCATCTCGAAACCCGGAAAGGTTTCGGCCAGCGTCGGCAGGTCCGGGAAGTCGGGCGAGCGCTTCGATGCGGTGATGGCCAGCGCGCGGGCCTTGCCGGCCTTCACCAGCGGCCCCAGTGAAGGCACGCCTAGGAAATACATCTGCACATTGCCGGCCAGAAAGGCGGTAAGGCCGGGACTCGTGCCCTTGTAGGGGATGTGCACCATGTCGATGCCGGCCTTGTAGATGAACAGGGCCGCTGCCATGTGCGTGCCCGTGCCATTGCCCGAAGAGGCGTAGTTCAACACTCCCGGTTTGGACTTTGCCAGCGCAATCAGTTCCTTCACCGATTTCACGGGCAGGTTTTGCGGCACCGTCAGCAGGTAGAAGCCCGTGGCCACCTGCGAGATGGGCGCAAAGTCGTCCATCAGCTTGTAGCCCAGCTTGTCGTACAGGGTCTCTGAGGCGGCCTGCGCCTGGGTCAGCATCACCAGCGTGTATCCGTCGGGCTTGGCGCGTGAGGCGGTTGCCATGCCCGCCGTGCCGCCGGCCCCGGCGAGGTTCTCGACCACAAAGGGCTGACCAAGGTCCCTGCTCAGCCAGTTCGCCACGATGCGCCCCAGTACCCCGCTGCTGGAGGCGGGGCTGACGCCCTGGATCATGCGGATGGGCCGGTTGGGATAGTCCTGCACCTGTGCCTGTGCCGGCATCGCACACAGCATGCCGGCCAGCAGGCCGAGCGTTCCGGCGAAGCGGAATCCTGAAGTTGACGTGCGATGCAGTAGCGTAGATGCGCTCATGACCTCTCCCTGTCCTCGTTTGTGTGGGTACTGGTCCCCTCTTGTGCTGAGGAGTACCAACCGTTAGTTATCGGCCGCTTGCCGCCCTCATGTTACCGGCAGCGTCTTGCCGGAATCTGACGCCTGCTTGATGATGTCGGTGAAGTGGTGCAGGTCCACCGCCGTATCAAACAGCGGCAGCAGCGCCGGTGTCCTGCCGGTGCGAATCGCCTCGGCGAACAGCGCATACATCTGTCCGACGTTGTACGGGTCGCCCTTGGGGAAGTCCGCGGGCACATGTGCGAATTTGTCGGGGATGGGCAGGTCCTGCAGTGTCTGGCTGCGCTGCGCGCCGCGAATGCGCAGCATCTCGCCGCGCTGGGACGAGATATTGCCGGTGGCGGTCAGCGTGCCTTCGGTGCCGTAGATCTCCATGCGAAAACCGTTGCCAGCCCAGGGCACCGCACCGGTATGCAAGGAGGCCACCGCGCCATTTTTCAATGTGCCGCTGACCAGGATGTTGTCGGGCGAAGTCACTTCCACCGTCTTCTTCGTGTCAGGCTCGAACCATTGCTTTACCTGGGTGCTGACCTTGCCCGCCACGCTGGCGAAATCCCCCACCACAAAACGCAGGGCGTCGATGGAGTGGCCGTTGGCGATCGTGAGCGTATTCGCGCCCAGCGTGAAGTCGCGTTGCCAGCTCCGGCTGGAAGGGCGCTCGGCCGGACCGTCGCGCATGGTCGCCACGTTGCAGGCAATGATCCTGCCCACGTAGCCGGATTCGATCAGCTCCTTCATGTAGAGCAGCGCCGGGCTGACCCGCGACTGCAGTCCCACGGCGGCCAGCACGCCTTTCTTGCGGGCCAGTGCTGTCATTTCTTCGGCCTCGGCCGTGGTGCGGCCCAGCGGCCACTCGGTATAGACAGGCTTGCCGGCATTGATGGCGGCCATGGTCGGCTCGTAATGGGAGGGCACGCGCAGCACCACCACCACGGCATCGATCTCGGGTGATACCGCCATCTCGCGATGGTCGCTGAACGCGAGCTTCGCGCCGAAATGCTTGCGCGCAGCCTCCGCAGTCTCGGGCTTGCTCGTGCATACCGCAGTCATTTCGACATCGGGGTGGGCCATCAGTGCAGGGAAGTGCGACTGCGAGGCCCAGTGTGAATTGATGTTGGCGCCGACGAATCCCAGACGAATCTTTTTGGCCATGAAGCATCCTCCTTTGAGTTTGTAGCGCATTATTGCAGAGATGGGCCGGACGGCGATGCGATGGCTCCGCCTTGACTGTCCACCGTCTTTATTCCAAGCTGACCGAACGGCTTACAACAAGAATCCCTTTCCAAGGATCGTGGCGCAACAAAAAAGCGCCATCCCACCCAGACAAGCATAAGGAGCGGCCATGAGCATCATCCGGCAATGGGCAACGGCATTCGCACTGAGTACCGCATTTATTTCCTGCCAGACGTTGGCGCAGACCTATCCCTCGCGCCCCATTCGCCTGGTGACCATGTTCGCTGCGGGCTCCACTTCCGACATCAACGCCCGCTATGTCGGCGCCAAACTGGGCGAAAAACTCGGTGTGACCTTCATCACAGACATCAAGGCCGGCGGCGGCGGGCTGGTGGCCCTGCGCGACGTGTATCGCGCCGTGCCGCTGGGCTACAGCCTGCTGGTGGCCAACACCTCGTTCACGGGCAACGTCGTTGCCCACAGCGAGCCGCTGTACCGGATAGAGGACTACACCCCGGTTGGCGTGCTGGGCCAGAGCTATTACGCCCTGATCATGAACACCGCCACTCCCGCCAACACGCTGGCCGAGTTCGTTGCCTACGCCAAGGCCAATCCGGGCAAGATCAACTACGCCACCATCGGTCCCGCCGCAGGTGCCACCCTCAGCGCCGAGCGCTTCAAGAAGCAGGCCGGCATCGACATGGTGGGCGTGCCCTACAAGGGCGGCAGCGAAATCGCACAGGCCTTGCTGGCGGGCCAGGTGCATGTCTATTGGGCCACCGCCGTGAACGCCGCGGGCCAGATGAAGCTGCCCCAGATCAGGGGGCTCGCCATCAACGGGCCGAAGCGCTCGCCGGTTGTCCCCGGCATGCCGACTTTCAAGGAGCTGGGCTATCCGGACATGGACGTGGGCTCATGGTCGGCGCTGTTCGCCCCGTCCGCCATTCCCGCGCCCATGCTGGCCACGCTGCGCAAGGCCTTTGCCGAGGCTGCTATGGATCCGGAATGGAAGACCCGCATGGACAGGGCGCAGCTCGAGCCCTTCGATGGCACGCTGGACCAGTTCATGGCCCAGGTTCACAAGGAAGTCGCGGACATCGAGGCCGATTACAAGCGGCTCAACCTGCCCAAGCTCTAGTCAATGAATCGGGCAATGCACTGATCCCGGATCTTGAACCCTGGACGATAGCGATTCACACAAGGAGGCAGCAGCGTCATGAACCACAACAAGGAACTGTCCGGCAAGGTCGCCCTCATCACCGGCGCCGGCAAGAACATCGGGCGCTCGATTGCCCTGTCTCTGGCGGCTGCGGGCTGCGCCGTTGCAGTGAATACGCGCGCTTCGCGCAACGAGGCCGAGGACGTGGTCAAGGCCATTCGCGATGCCGGCGGCCAGGCGGAGGTCTTCATGGCCGATGTCTCCGATGGTCCGGCGGTGCAGGCCATGGTCGAAGGCATCATCAAGCGCTTTGGCCGGCTGGACATCGCCGTGCTCAACGCAGCCTATCGCAAGGACGTGTCCTTCGAGGACATGGATTTCGACGAGTGGCGCCGCGCCATGTCCGTGACTCTGGATGGTGCCTTCCATTGCGCCAAGGCCAGCCTGCCCCATCTCATCAAGGCGGGTGGCGGCAGCATCATTACGTTTGCCGGACACAAGGCACTGTCCTCACGTCCGGGCAAGGCGCATGTCTCGGCCAGCAAGCATGGCATCGTTGGCATGACCCGCGTGCTGGCGCGGGAGCTGGCCAGACATGGGATACGGGTGAACTGCATTTCCCCGGGGCCCATTCATACCGACCTGACTGACACCCCCCACATCAAGAAGACCGGCGCAAGCGACGTGCCGCTGGGCCGGCAGGGCAGGCCCGAGGAGATCGCCGCCATGGTGCGATTTCTTTGCGGCCCGGAAGGCACGTTCATCACCGGCCAGACCATGCACATCAATGGCGGAACGCAGATGACATCCTGAGGTCTGCACCTCAGGATGCCTTGATGAATCCACAGGCCCTCACCTGGCGCCATCGGGACTCTTCAGCACATGTGTGAGTACATCAGGCGGCCAGGAAAGGGCATTTCGGCGCGCAGGATGGAGTAACTGTCTCCTTCGGTCATGTATAACCAGCGGTTGCCTGGGCCGCCGTAGGCAATGTTGGTCAGATGAGCCCCTCTGCATGAATCAACGCGATAGGCGGGCAGCCCCAGCCTGTTGACGAGCCAGACCGCTCCCAGGAAGGGCATCGCGATCGCTATGTTGCCTTCCGCGTCCGCGGCGAGGCCGTCCGGCCCCAGACAGGGAAGCTGTGCGAACAATCCCGCCCGGCTTATCGCACCACCCGGGGCCAAAGGCAGATTCCAGACCGCGTTTGCCCGTGTAACCGCGACATAGATGACATCCTCTGCTTCGCTCAGGACGATTCCGTTCGGGCTGGGGATGGTGTCGATCAGGCAGTTCAGTTTTCCTTCTGCATCGTATCGATAGACCCGTCCTGTCGGGTCGTGCAGGCCGGTTGCTCCCTGGTCGGTAAAGTAGAGATCACCGTTCTTGCCGAACACAAGATCATTCACGCCTTTGAAATGCTCCCGGTCCGGGCCTCTCAGGAGCGTTGTCATGGAGCCCTTGGCAGGGTCGAGGAGCATGATGCCGTGCTCATTGTCGGCAACGAATATCCGCCCGTCCCGATGAATCTTCAATCCATTCGGCCGGCCCTTGTATTCCGAGATCAATTCGAACTGCCCGAGTTCGGATACCCGGAATATCCGTCCGTTGGGAATGTCGGTGAAATACAGGTTCCCTTGCCGGTCGAAGGAGGGGCCCTCCAGCGTCGTTCCGGACTTGCTCTGTCGCATGGCGCTGGAACTGGGCTTTCCCCGCAGGGCCTCCGGCATAACGGCAAATACTTCCGACTTGATGACTTTCGCTGAGTCGTAGCTGAACATGCGGCTTGCTCCCTTTTATTTTTTCTGACATGCAATTGCATGGGGTTGCATTCGCTTCGGGGTCTCCGAACGGCGCATTCCCACCCGTGGAGTATCATGGATATTCAAAAAAGTGTCTCACTGCATGCGCAAACGCAAATGATAGCGATTGCATGCGATCAAGAAGTGACCGCGAAAAGGAGAGATGGAATGTCGCGTTCTTATGTTTCGGCCGCGCTCGCCGGCCTGATTGCCTTGGGCGCAGCTCCGGCTTTCAGCCAGGGCTTTCCCAATAAACCCATTCGCATGCTGACCTCAGCGGTCGGTGGCGGCGCCGATGTTGCAGCGCGCGTGATCGCTCAGGAACTGACTGCCGGAATCGGACAGCAGGTTCTTGTGGAAAATTTCGGGGGCGCGGGGTATGTGGCTGCTCTGCAGGTCATGAAGGCTCCACCGGATGGCTACACCCTGCTCGCGTATGGTCCGCCGTTCTGGATAGGCCCGCTAATGACCAAGGCCCCATACGATCCGTTGCGGGATTTCATCGCCGTCTCGCTGGCGATCAGCTCGCCCAATATCCTCGTGGTGCATCCATCGGTGCCGGCAACGACGGTGAGGGAGTTTGTGGCCCTGGCCAAAGCCAGGCCTGGTTCGCTCAATTACGCGTCAGGCCAGTCGGGTTCCTCCAACCACCTTGCCGCCGAGTTGTTCAAGGCGATGGCAGGCGTGGATCTCGTTCGAGTGGGTTACAAGAGTGGCGGTTCTGCGATTACAGACCTTATTGCGGGCCGCGTGCAGGTGTCCTTTTCATCGGCCCCGATCGTGGGGGGGCATATCAAGGCCGGCAAGCTTCGGGCGCTCGGCGTCACCAGCGCGCAGCCAAGCGCGCTTGCCCCGGGCATACCCACATTGTCGGAAGCGGGTGTTCCGGGTTACGAGTCATCCTCGATCATCGGCGTGTTCGCGCCGGCCAGGACGCCCGCGGCGGTGGTGACCCGGCTGAATCAGGAAATATCCAGGGGGCTGCAGCGGCCGGAGGTGAAGGACCGGCTGTTCAAGGCGGGGTCGGAGCCCATGGAAAGTTCGCCGGAGCAGGCGGCTGCCTATCTCAGGAATGATGTGGACAGGATGGGCAAGGTCATCAGGGATGCCGGCATCCGCGAGGAAGAATGACGCTGTTCAACTCGCGCCAGATGCACATCACTGAGGCGCGGTTACGCTGACACTGGATACGCTTCATCAATATTGCTGAAGGAGTTTTGAATGCCATTTCTCGAGTTGAATGATTACCGGCCTTTCTACGAGATCGACGATTACACGGATCCCTGGACGGAGCCCGAGACCATCCTCTTCATCCATGGATTTACGGAGACGACCGAGGCCTATCGGGCCTGGGTGCCGCATGTGTCCCGCAGATACCGGATGGTCCGGTTTGACCTGCGCGGTTTCGGGAAGTCGGGGCCGGTGCCTGCCGATTTCATCTACAGCCTCGAGATGTTCGTGGATGACATGGTCAGGATCATCAATCATGTTGCCAAGGGGCCGGTTCACGTCGTGTCTGCCAAGAGCGGCGGCATATTGGGCGTGAAGCTGGCCGCAATGAGGCCCGATCTGGTGAAGACCCTGGCGCTGATCTGCGCACCCGCCGATGCTCCCAAAGGCGAGGGATGGATTGATCATATGAATACGCACGGCATGCGCAGCTGGGCACGCACCACCATGCGGCCCCGGCTGGGCCAGAAGATGCCGGAGCGCGGCATTGATTGGTGGGTGGACATGATGGGTGGCACCGCACTGTCCACCGCGCATGCCTACCTCGCCTGGGTCGGGAAGTCAGACATCTCAGGTGATCTGAAGGACGTGAAATGTCCCACCCTGGTGCTGGTCTCGGACATCCCCCATCGGGTCTCCCAATCGGGTGATTTCTTCAAAAAGGGCATCGCCAATTCCGAGTTCAAGGTGCTGCCGGTTGATGGTTATCATGCCTCGGGCACCAATCCTGACCTCTGTGCAGACGTTACGCTGGAGTTCATTGACCGGCATAAGAACGGCGCCTGAAGCGGACCGGAGGCATATGCGCAGCGGCGTGGGCGGGAGACCCTTTCCCGGGAACGCCGTGGCCGGCCGCCCACGATCCAGGGCCGGGGGTATGATGCCCCGACGCCACGCCAGCATTCAAAAAGCGGGCATTGAAAGAGGGGGAGCGTCATGAACGAGCAAGGTACCAGGCCTGTGGTCACCGGATATCGTCATTCATGCGTGGCGGCCTCGGCCTGCATTGCCGCGCTGCTGCTGTCCATGCCCTGTGCGGCCCAGTCGCAATCACCGGCGCAACCCTGGCCGGCAGCGGGGCCGATCCGTTACATCGTGCCCTTTCCTCCCGGCGGATCGACAGACCTCATCAGCCGCTTCGTCGTGGACGACCTGCGCGTTCGGCTGAAACAGACCATCGTTGTCGAAAATGTCGGCGGTGCGGGCGGCACGCTGGGGGTGAACAAGCTGGCGAAGTCCAAGCCCGATGGCTACACGATCGGCTTCGGCAACAGCTCGACGCATACCATCAACATGCATCTGACGATCAGCCCGCCCTATGATCCGGTTGCGGATTTTGCGCCGGTGGCCATCATCAACGAATATGTCAACGCGGTGCTGGTGACCCCAAAGCTCGGGGTGACAGACATCAAGGGCCTGATCGCCCTGTCGAAGTCCCGGCCGGGCGGGCTGAGCTATGGCTCATCGGGTATCGGCACCAGCCTGCACCTTTCAGGCGAGCTGCTTACCGCCATGTCTGGCGGCCACTTCGTGCATGTGCCCTACAAGGCTTTTCCGAACATTGCCACCGACCTGCTGGGCGGGCGGCTGGATTTCACGATCAATACCGTGGAGATTTCCGTGCCCTTCACCAAGGACGGCACCATGAAGGCGCTCGCCACCACCGGCAAGGAGCGCAGCCGCATGCTGCCGCAGGTGCCCACCGTGGCCGAGAGCCTTCCCGGCTACGACATGACGGGCTTCATGGCGGTGTTTGCACCGGCCAAGACGCCGCCTGCGATCGTGAACCGGCTGCATGCCGAACTGGTGGCCATCCTGACTGCGGGAGAGGTGAGGGAGAAACTCATGGCCCAGGGTTTCTCGCCGCTCGCGAGCACGCCGGATGAACTGCTGCAGCGGATCAAGACGGACAGCGCGCGCTGGAAGGCCGTGATCGAGGCTGCGGGGATTCCGAAGGATCAGTGACGCTGGTGCGGTGCGGAGATGGTAATGAATAGTGGTCTGTTCCGGAAATACATGAGACCGGTGATTTCCTTGATTATTATCAAATTTACATATTCATTATTTAACCAAGCGATATTTAAATAAAAATAATATCAATATCGTGAAATAGACCGGGCCCGATGCTGCCATCGGGCCCGGTTAATAAAAAGGACGCTGGATTCCCGCCTTCGCGGGAATGACGACTTTGGAACGGCTAGGCTGTTACCGCCGCCTTGTTCATGGCTGCTGCTTCCGCCCGCTCCCGATACAGCGAATTCCTCACCACGCGACCCGGCAGATTGCCCGTCGGCTTGCCATCTTCGATCAGCACCTGCCCGTTGACGATGGTGCACATCACGCCTTCGGCGAGCTGCTTCATGCGCCAGGCGCCGCCGGGAAGGTCGGCGATTTTTTCTTCGGGCAGGGCGCGGATGGTGTCGGGGTCGAAGATGACGATGTCGGCGGCCATGCCCGGACGGAGCAGGCCACGGTCGTAGATGCCGAAGCCCTGCGCGAGGTCGAAGGTGAGTTTCTTGACTGCCGCTTCGACGCTCATGATCTTGTGCTTCCGAACCCAGTGTCCCAGGAGGATACTGGAGTAGCCATAGCCGCCGCGGAACTGCACATGGGCGCCGGAATCGGACAGGCCGATGAGGGCGTTGGGATGGTTGAGGATCTGGCCCATCACCTCGGGGTCGAAGCCGCGGATGCCCTGCACGAATTCGGTGTCGAGTTGTTCTTCGACGACGAGATCAAGGAAGGCATCGATGATGCCCTTGCCAGTAGCCGCGCCCAGTTCGCGCGCCGACATGCCTTCGTATTTCCTGTTCTCTTCCAGCTTGGTCTTCTGCACCCACACCGTGTCGGGCCAGTTCTTGCCGAGAATGGTGTTGCCCTTGATGTCGTTCGGCCAGTCGATGAGTTCGTGGTGGACCTTCTTCCGGAACCCGGGGTCCTGATAGGCCTTCATCTTCTCTTCGTCGGGCGCGAGCAGCACGAGGTGCCAGGTCGGCACGCCGCGGAAGGTCTGGCAATTGTGCATGTTGAAATCGGAGGTGACCGTGAGCGGGCTGCAGGTGGGGTAGGCGCGGATGCCCTTCTTCATGGTCTCGTCGATCAGCGCGATGTGCTGCTTCCAGGCTTCGGGGTTCTTCAGCGTCTGGCCGAGCTGGTTGTAGATGAAGGGGCGGCCAGTCTTCTCGGAGAGCCGCGACAGCAGGCGGGTCTTTTCCTCGATTTCCTTGCCGGAGGCGGCCTGCAGTACGCCGGTGCCCAGTTCGCCCACCACTTCGGCGAGGGCGAACAGTTCTTCCTCCTTGGCCCAGCACGAAGGCACGCGCGCGCCCTGCGGATCGTAATGGCCGGTGCTGAAGGAAAACGACAGGCCCAGCGCGCCGGCTTCGATGGCTTCCCTGACGTGGCCCTTCATCTGCTCGATTTCGCTCGCGGTGGGGTCGCGGCCCTGGCTCTCGTCGCGCATGACGTAGTGGCGGATCGGCGTGTGGCCGACAATGGCGCCGACGTTCACGCCGAGGCGCTTGTCGATGGTGTCGAGATATTCGCCGAAGGTCTCCCAGGTCATGTTCACGGTCTTCAGCGTGTCCATGGGGATGGCTTCAACGTAGGAGAGGAATTCCGCGACGCGCTCGCCGGTACCGGGGCGAACTGGCGCAATGCCAAGTGAACAGTTGCCGAAGACCACGGTGGTGGCGCCGTGATAGCAGGAATAGGTGCAGAGCGGGTCCCAGGTGACCTGCGCATCGAAGTGGGTGTGCGAGTCGATGAAGCCGGGGGCCACGACCTGGCCCCTGGCATCGATGGTGCGCTTGGCGTCGCCGCGCAGCTTGCCGATGTCGGCGATCTTGCCGTTGCGGATGCCGATGTCGGCACTGAAGGCGGGCATGCCCGAACCGTCGACGACGCGCCCGTTCTTGATCAACAAGTCGTAAGCCATGGACCTCTCCTTTGGATGCACGGGGCTCTTCTTCGAGAACTGTCCGTGATTGTGGAACGCGGGATGAGAAGCGTTCAGTTTAACGCCATGGGGGAAAAGCCGTGCGGCCCGATCGCGGGCGAGGGGCGGGGCTGGGGAGGGCGGGGCGGGCCGCTTGATTTTTACCGGGGTGCCGCCATAATTCACCCCATGCCTATCTACGAATATCAATGCAAGGGTTGCGGCCGCGATTTCGAGGCGCTGGTGCGTTCATCCACCCGCGTCGAATGCCCGCACTGCCAGTCAACGACACTGGAAAAGAAGCTGTCGGCGTTTTCCACGCCGACCTCGGCTTCCACGGGCGTGAGCTCGTGTGGCGCGCCGGTTGCTCCCGGCGGTGGTGGCGGCTGCGGCGCCTGCGGGATGCCGGGCAACGCCTGCGCGTTTCACTAGTCCGACTCCTGACCGCTTGATCACCGGCTGCAGCCGGTGCGCTGCGCTTTTCAGCGCTGCGGGTTCTTGCCTTTCATCTGGTCGATTTTCATGAACTGCTGTTTGGCGAGGGCCACTAGTTGGGCCTCGGTCGGCGCATCCACGATTTCCCATCCGACAATGTGCTTCGAAAGCGCGGGGCGGTGCTTCTCGACGTAGTGGCGGAAGTCTGACTGTGCCGTATGCGAACTGGCGATCAGCACTTCCGGAATATTCGCAAGCGCGGCACAAATTTCGCCAAAAAATTCATGCTCGGTGCGTACCGTGCTGCCGTGCTGGCGGGTGTGGAGGGTGTGTGCCTTGATCTTGTGGGATTCGGCATGGGTTTCATCGAATTCAATGATCTGCGCATTCTGGTGGTCGATCCGGGCGATGGCGCGGGCGAGGGTCATGGTGCTGCTCCTGAGAGGTGAAAGTTGCGGGGCGTTCGGAAAGTCGAACGCATGGTTCATGGTCGGACAATTCAGCATTGCAGGCTTTGACCGGGATCAAGGGTGGCGACCGTGGCAAGCGTCGGGGATAGGATTACACTTGCGCCGTTTCACCAACGCTCACGGTCTGCAGAGGGGTGCAGTCCCCGCAAAATTCCGGCAACATCGTGCGGAACAAAAAGGAGACGCAATGAAATTTTCACACAAGGTATCGGGTTCTGGCTTGAAGGGCGCGTGGCGCCTTCCGTTCGCACTGGCAGCGTTTGCGCTGCTGGCTTCAGCGTCGGTGAGTGTGCAGGCCCAGCAGTATCCGAACCGGCCGATCCGGCTGGTCATTCCCTATCCGCCCGGCGGCTCCACCGACATCATCGGCCGCGCCGTTGCAAACAAGCTTGGCGAATATCTCGGACAGTCGGTGCTGGCCGATAACCGCCCTGGCGCGAACACGATTGTCGGTGCGGAAATCGTCGCCAAGTCGCAGCCGGATGGCTACTCGCTGCTGTTCGCGACATTGAGCACGATGGTGCTGAACCCGGCCACCTATGCGAAGCTGCCCTATGACCCGCTCAAGGATTTCGCCCCGGTGGCCAAGCTGAGCGAATACCCCTACTACTACGTTGTCCGCAACAATTTCCCGCCGAAGACGATCAAGGAACTGGTGGAATATGCCAAGGCGAATCCGGGCAAGGTGAGTTACGGTTCCACCGGCAACGGCTCGCCGGCGCATTTTGGCGGCGTGATGCTGGAGAACGCAACGGGCATCAAGATGATTCACGTGCCCTATCAGGGCAATGCGCCTGCGAACACCGACATGATGGGCGATCGCCTCGATATCAACCTGACCGGATTGGCTTCCATCGAGTCCCTGGTGAAGGCGGGCAAGATGCGGCTGATGGCGGTGGCCGGTTATGTGCGCGATCCGCGCATGCCGGATGTGCCGACGGTGATTGAAGCCGGCTTCAAGGACTACTGGGTGGGCACGTGGTTTTCCATCGTGACGAAATCGGGCACGCCGCGCCCCATCATCCTCAAGCTCAACACCGAGATCAATCGCGTTCTCAGGGCGCCTGATGTGGCCAAGCCATTGACGGCCCAGGGCTATGACCTCGCGCAAGGCACGCCCGAGGACCTGGGCAACCTGATCAAGAAGGAGCTTCCGCGCTGGGTCAAGGCAGCGAAGGACGGCAACATCAAATTTGATTGATCGCCACGTTCGGTCTGGCCTTGGCCAGATCTGAGGTGAGCTTCAAAACGGCCCGGGCGCCATGCGCTGCGGGCCGTTTGCTTTGGCGCTTAAAGGTTGTATTGCTGCTCGATGCCGGCGAACAGCCGGCAGCCGGTGGCGAATTCGCCGGCACTGTCAGGGCAGTCGGCCGGGTCCGTGATGCCGCGCTCTTCGGCCCAGCGATAGCCGGCGAGATCGATGGCGCAGTTGTCCTGCTGGCAGGGTTTGCCCATGAACGTGGGTTGCGCGGTCTTCTGTGCCTGTGGTTCGCCAATGACGTCGGCGACCTCCGCGGGGCGCGCCGGGGCATCCGAATCATGTACGGGTTCCAAACTTGTCGCGGCGGCCAATGTGGTCACGGCGACGGGTTCGGGAGCGGCAGTCACATCTTCAGGATCGACCCCCAATCCCAGGGTGTGGAGCTTCCACAACACGAACAACATCGTGGCGACGCCCAGCAGGTGATAAAGCGGTTTCAAGTCTTTCTCCGGAACAGTTTTGTCGCATCTGCAGGATATCAAAATGCCCGGCCCGGAACGGGCGTCTGCGGGGGGGGCGTCAGCGTGGCGCAAGGCTGGCCACGCTGACGGGTGGTCCCGCACTCAGTCGGTTGCCTTCAGGCCGATATCCTTGATCACCTTGGTCCATTTCACCAGTTCGCCCTTGATGAAGGCGGTGAGTTCGGCGGGTGTCATGCGCGAGGGGTCTGCGCCCAGGGCCTTGAGTTTTTCCACGGCATCGCGCTCGTGCATGCCGCGTACTACTTCCTGGTTGAGCTGGGTGACGATACCGGCCGGTGTGCCGGTCGGTGCAAGCAGTCCGTACCAGGACAGGACTTCGAAGCCCTTCACGCCGGCTTCTGAAATCGTCGGCACGTCGGGCAGAGCTTCGGATCGCTTCAGGCTGGCCACCCCGAGGGCGCGGATTTTGCCAGCCTGAATCTGCGGCTGCGCCAGTGCCACACTGGGAAAGGCCGATGTGATGTGACCGCCGAGCAGGTCGTTGCTGGCCGGTGCAGCGCCCTTGTAGGGCACGTGCGTGAGTTTGATGCCGGCCATGCTGTTCAGCAGTTCGCCGGCAAGGTGCGAGGCGCTGCCGGTGCCGGCGGAGCCGAAGGTCAGTTTGTTGGGCTGCGCCTTGGCGAGGTCGATCAGTTCGCGCAGGTTCTTCGCCGGCACCGAAGGGTGCACTGCAAACACATTGGCCGACGTGGCCACCATTGCCACGGAGGCAAAATCCTTCTCGGTGTCGAAGGCGAGTTTTTCATACATCGCCGGATTGACGGCGTGCGCGAATGCCGGGAGCAGCAGCGTGTATCCGTCCGGTGCTGCCTTGGCGACGGCTTCTGCGGCGATGTTTCCACCAGCCCCGGGCCGTGCTTCCACAAGGACCGGCTGCCCCCATTTGTCGGACAGTTTCTGGCCTACGAGCCGCGCCGCCACTTCGGTGGGGCCGCCGGCGGCGAAGCCGACGATGATGCGGATCGGTTTGGTCGGATATTGCTGGGCGAATGCCGCGGATGAAACAAGCAGCAGTGAAACAATCTGCGCAATGCGTCGGAGGGTGGGGGACATGTGAATTCCTTCGGATAGGTTGCAGGCACGTGGGATATGGAACGGCGACGCGCACGGCGCAGCACTTTTTTGCGGAGAAATTATATGCCCGATTGTGTGCTTCGATTCCGGCTGCGACGCGAGGTCGGGTCAGCCGCCGAGTACTGCGCGCAACGTGGCGAATATCGCCTCGGCTTTGGCTGGTTTGGAGAGATAGGCGTCGGCCCCGAGGGCAATCCCGCTCTCCAGATCTTCGGGTTCGGAGTGTCCCGAGAAGATGACCACCGGCAGTTGACGCAGGTCCGGGTGGGCGCGGATCTTGGCGAGGATCTTGAAGCCGCCGATGCCGCCGGGCAGTTCAAGGTCCAGGATGACCGCATCCGGCAACGGACGCGCCTGCAGTGCCGCAACAAAGGTCTTCACATCGTTGGCCATGCGCACCTTGTAGCCCATGCCGCGCGACAGGATCATGCCGAGCGTGATGCGCGTGGTGTTGTCATCTTCGACGATCAGGATCGTGGTTTTTGCCGGATCGACGGTGCGTTTGGGGCGCGCTCGCGCAATGTTGACGTAATAGTTTTCCTTCGCGAGCGAATTTACTCCGACGAGCAATTCCGCCGGCACAGGGCGCGGCCTGGGTGGCGCCGCGGGAGTCGAGGGGGCCGGGTGCGCTGCCTGAGACGCTGCCGGTAGTGACGCAGGACGGGGCGGTGGTGATGCCGGAGATGGCTTTGTTGCAGTGGGAGTTTGCAGGGGCTGTGATGGCGCAGCCGGCTTTGCCGCAGGCGCCGGCACGGGCGGCGGCGAGGGTTTCAGATCCGCGAGGGTGAATACTCCCGTGAAATCGAGGTCAATCGCTCCCGGCGTCCTTGCGTCGGGCATTTTTTCGGGGGTGTCTGGCATGGGCGCATTTTCTCATACCGCCGCCGAACTTCATTACGGCTGGATGAGCCTGTCCGCCTGTACTGCTCAGCGCCATTCGATGACCATGCGGCGCCCGTCTTCAAGCGGCACGATCAGCGTCGCGGGAGGAAGCATCTCAAAATTGCCTGCGGCTCTTGCGGGGAGGTAAATGCGGGAAAATTCCAGCGGCGCCTTTTCGTCAAAGGCAAGGGCGTGAATGGATCGCCGGTCTGTTGCCGGAACGATGACGTCCGGATGTCCGTCGCCGTTGGCATCCATCAGTGCTGACATGCCTTGGTCGCGTGAACCCATGACGTGGTTGGTCACACCGCTGATGAGATGGCCTTGCACCAAAGTGCCTTCAACGAGGTTGTATTCGATCAGGGTGCCATTTGAGTGGGGCGTGAGGACGACCAGAATTTCCATGCGTCCATCTCCGTCCACGTCGGCCACGCCAACCGGATTGAGCCACTGGCCGGGCTGGTCCAGCGGGACAGACTCGGCCAACGGCATCAATTTTCCGGCGCGGATGCCGAGCAACATCAGCGATGAGCCTGTGTGCAGGCGGCTGCGTACGAGGATGACTTCATCATGGCCGTCTCCATTGAGGTCATGCACGCGCGGGATCAAATCCTCGAATACCGAGTCATCGGGCAGCGCATAACTGAGCATTGCGCCACCACGGGTGCGCACAGTGAGCACGCTGGTTTCCGGAACGTCACCGAGCGCGCCGTGAGAGATGCGTGTTTGCGAGGTGCTCAGCCATGCCTGTGCAATGTCATTGCTGCCGTGACTGGCGGGCAGGTCGGATTGCAGCGCGGGACCGATTGCAGGCGAATCAGCTGCCGGCATCAGGTGCACGGCCTTTTGGGCGAAACTGGGGGAGCAGAGCAGGCCAGTCAGGATGAACGCCAGCAACAGTGTGCGCAAGCTTGAAAGTCCACGTGCCCCGTTTGTCGCGCAGCAGGGTGGGAGTGGTGAAGGGCGCATGTCTATATGTTGAACGACAATGGGAAATGCTCTCCCATCGCTTGCCGCACCGGATTGATGCATGTCAAGAGACCGTTATTCCATGGACTGCCCCTTGGATTTGATTCAGATATTCAGGCACTATTCCCGCCTGCGCGTCCGCGGGACGCCGTGTGCAACCTGTTTCGCACGAATCGATCTCACTGGTGAACTGCCATCGAAACCTTTCTTGTATCCACCCTCGTCGTCGCCATCGGAGAAATCGGCGACAAGACCCAGTTGCTTGCGCTCATGCTCGCCGCGCGTTTTCGCCGCCCCTGGCCGATCTGCGCCGGCATTCTGTGTGCAACGCTGTTCAACCACGGCCTTGCAGGCCTGCTCGGCGGCTGGATACGGTCCATGATGGATCCGCTGGTGCTGCGCTGGGCGCTGGGCATTTCCTTCCTGGCGATTGCCGCCTGGGCGATAAAACCGGATACCCTCGATGAAAAGGATGCAAATCCGCTCAGCGGTTATGGCGTGTTTGCGGTGACGCTGGTGGCCTTCTTCCTCGCCGAGATCGGTGACAAGACCCAGGCAGCCACGATTGCCCTGGCCGCGCGTTACGACAACCTGGCTCTGGTTGTCGGTGGCACCACGTTCGGGATGCTGATTGCGGATGTGCCAGCGGTGCTGCTGGGTGGGCACGCATCGCTGAAACTGCCGTTCAAGGCCATCCGTTATGTGGCCGCTGCACTGTTCGCGTTGATTGGCGTGGCGATCCTCGCCGGATTTTCAGTGTGATCGCGGACGCTGCTTGAGTCGCTGAATGCAGCGGCACGCCGCCTGCTTTGCTTACTGTTCCATCGTGATGCCGGTTTCCTTTACCAACCGGCGGGTGATGTTGATTTCCTCAATGACCCACTGGCGCAGTTCATCCGGTGTGCTGCCGATCATCTGCCAGCCTTCTTCACCGAAGCGCTGGACAATCTCGGGGGCCCGGGCGACTTTGGCCATTTCCAAGCTCAGCTTGTTGACGATGGCAGCCGGCGTTCCGGCCGGTGCCCACATGGCACCCCAGCCCGAGAATTCGAAGCCGGGCACGCCTGATTCGATCACTGTGGGCACCTCGGGCAGCAGACGCAGGCGCTCGCGCCCCGTCGTCGCCAGCACGCGCAGTTTCCCGGCTTTCATCTGCGAGACGATGAGCGTGGGCAGCGTAATGGCGGCGTCCACCCGCCCTGCCACCATGTCCAGCGTCATCTGCCCCGTGCCCTTGTAATGCACGAAAGTAGGTGTGGCCCCGATCAGGTTGTAGAAATAGGCAGCGCGCAGGTGTGGTGAGCCGCCGGCACCTGAGGTGGCGTGGTTCACCTTGCCCGGCGCGGAACGGGCATAGGCGATGAATTCCTTGACGTTCTTTACGGGCAATGCGGGATGGACTACGAGCAGGCTGGATTTTTTGGTCATGAGCGAAACCGACGCGAGATCCTTGATTGGATCGTAGGGCAGTTCGGGATAGAGCGAAGGCAGGGCGGCATAGCTGCTGGTCGATCCGAGCACGGTGTAGCCATCCGGCACCGCCTTGGCCACAAAGGCGGTTCCCACCATGGAACCCGCGCCTGCCTTGTAGTCCAGGATGAATTGCTTGCCGGTGTTCTCGATCAGCTTTTGCGCATAGGGCCGGAACTCGAACTCGGTTGATCCGCCGGTAGCGAAGGGAATGATGATGGTGACCGGGCGGGACGGATAGTTGTCCGCCGCGCCTTGTGCGGCGGCACCGCCGATGTGCAGGGCGAGGGCGACGATGCCGAATACGACATAAGGTGTGATGCGATGCGATGCGGGATGGCGCATGAAATCCTCCTTCTGTGGGCTCGGCGGGCTGCCGCCTGTTGTTTTTGCCTGGAAGTGTTTTTGGCGAACGGGCCTTGACCAGTCTATGGGTTCGAAGGGCGGCGGCCCATACCCCGAGGTGCGAAAGCAGATATGTGCAGCAGTGAAAGCGCTTTGCTCGATCCGTGAGAGTTTCCCGTTCAGGCCGTCGGTGACGCTGACTGGTTCCAGGGCATCTTCGCCAGCACCAGTGCCATGGTGCAGGTGTCGCTGGCGCCGGAATAGAACAGCCCTGCGCCGATGAAAGCCGCGAGCGCATAGCCGGCCGGGTGCACGAGCGCACCGGCTGCGACGCCGAGCAGCGTCAGGCTGCCGGCGGCGATGCGCACCTGCCGTTCCATGGAAATGGCCTTGCGTTCACCCCTGACGACCGGAAGGCCGTCGGCCTGCCAGGCATTCGTGCCGCCATCGACATGCACGACGTGGCGGAATCCTGCGGCGCGCAGGCGCTCCGCGGCGAACTGGCTGCGTGTGCCGGTCTGGCAGATGCAGTAGATGGTTTCCTCTACGGGCACCACAGTCATCAGATTCGCGGCGACGAGCCGGTCAAGCGGAACGTTCATCGCGCCGGCAACACGAACAGTTTCGAATTCGGCTGGTGTGCGCACGTCGATCAGGCGGGCCTTGCCCTGATTGGCCGGCCATTCGGCGGCAAGCTGTCGCGCCGAGATGTTGTGCACGATGCTGGCAGCCGCTGCGGTGCTGAAGCTTTCCTGAAGCGCTGCAGCGCCACCGCCGGCAAGGTTGGCGGGCACCGCTTCGTGGATTTTCTTCGGCATGGGCAGGTTGAGCGTGTCCATGGTGTGGACGAACTCGGCTTCGCTTTTTCCGGCGATGCGTGCATTGAACTGTTTCTCCTCGCCGATGCTGCTGACCCGCCGCCCCTTGTAATCGTGGCCCGGATAGACCAGCACCTGTTCGTCCAGCGTGAACAGCCTTGCGGTGATGCTGTGATACAGGGCCTGTGCGCTGCCGCCCTGGAAGTCGGTTCGCCCGCAGCCGCCGATCAGCAGCGTGTCGCCCGTGAACAAGCGGTCGCGCCACAGAAAGGACACGCTGCCCGGGGTATGGCCGGGCGTGGCGATGACCATGATTTCCTGGTGGCCGAACAGCACGACGTCGCCATCGGTGAGCAGGCGGTCATAGCCCTGGGCGTTGCAGTCGCGCGAGACCGCGGTCTGGGCATTCGTGGCTTGCCTGATGGCGAGCGCACCGGTGACGTGGTCGGCATGCACATGGGTCTCGAGCGTCCAGCGCAGCGACAGCCCGAGCTCGCGCAGCAGCGCGAGGTCGCGTGACGCCTGCTCCATCACGGGGTCGATCAGCACGGCCTCGTGCGTGGCGTCGTCCGCAATCAGGTAGGTGTAGGTGGACGATTCGGGATCGAACAGCTGCCGGAATGCCATGGTGGTTTCCTGTTGTGTCCGTTCTGCTGTCTGTATGAAATGCGGGCTACAGCAATGCGTCGGCCATCCGCGTTCGCGCAATCTGCTGCGCTTCGGCGACCATGCGATCAAGCAGTTCCTTGCAGCTTGGAATGTCCTTGATCAGTCCGAGAACAGGGCCGGAACTGAAGGCTGCATATTGCGGATCGCCATTCTCGTAGCCGACGCGGTTGCGCTCGCCGCTTACGAGGTGGCCGAATTCCGGATACCCTGCACCGGGCTGCTTTTCGATCTCGAGTATCTCGAGTGAGGCCTTGTTCCGGAACACGCGCCGCGGGCGGTTGATGGATTTCATGATGTGCACCGAGCCGCGCTCATCTGCGTCCAGCAGCGCCTGCTTGAAGGCCTCCGGAATGGGCGCCTCCTTCGTTGCCATGAAGCGCGTACCCATGTTGATGCCGTCGGCACCGAGCGCCAGCGCCGCGGCCAGGCTGCGGCCGTCGCCCATTCCGCCCGATGCAAGCAGTGGCACCTTGATGTGGTCTGCGGCGCAGGGGATGAGCACCATGTTGCCCACTTCATCCCGGCCTGGACTGCCCGCGCATTCCCATCCGTCCATGCTGATCACGTCGCAGCCCAGCTTCTCGGCGGATACACCGTGGCGAACCGCAGTGCATTTGTGGATGATCGTGACGCCGGCCTTCTTGAAAATGGGGATGAAGCGTTCCGGATTGTTGCCCGCGGTCTCGACGATCTTCACGCCGCTGGCGGCAATGGCCTCGGCATAGGCTTCATAGGGGACCTTGTTCGGGCGCGGCGTGAAGGTGAGGTTCACGCCGAAGGGTTTGTCGGTCATGCCGCGGCAGCGTTCGATTTCCTTCAGCAGCGCTTCGGGGCTGGGCTGGGTGAGTGCCGTGACTAGTCCGAGCCCTCCGGCATTGGAGACAGCCGAGGCCATCTCGGCGCGGCCTATCCAGGCCATGCCGCCGCAGACGATCGGATACTTGATGCCCAGCAATTCAGTGATGCGTGTCTTCATGTTCTGCCCTGGTAGTCTGCTCAGTAATAAATGGCTTTTCCGGAGCCGCCGCCTGCGGCGATAACATCGCCGTTGATCGCGATCGATCGGGGCGAGGCCAGGAAGGCGACGATGTAGGCGACTTCGCTGGCATCAACCAGGTGCTTGATGGAGTTGCCGTCGGCCATGCGTTTTTCAATCACCGCTTCGGCCAGACCTTCCTTCTGCGCCAGTTCGGTGATGCGTGGTGCGGTGCGTTCGGTGCGTGTCGTCCCGGGATGGACCACCGTGACGTTGATCCCGCAGGGTCCCAGTTCATCGGCGAGGTTCTTGGTCATGGCTGCCACCGATACGTTGCGCATGCTGCCCACGACGTTGCCCGTGCCGCGTGCGGCAAGCCCGCTGATGTTGATGATGCGGCCCCAGCCCTGTTCCTTCATGTGGGGCGCGACGGCCTGGGCGCAGCGGATGTAGCCCATGACCTTGGTATTCATTTCACCGTGGAAATATTCTGCGGTCAGGCCGGCGAGTTTTGGCGTTGGCACCGAGCCGCCGGGCTGTGCCGCGGCATTGACCAGGATATCGATGCCGCCGCCAAGCTGTTTTACTGCGTCAGCGACCGCGGCCTTCACGCTGTCCTCGCGCGTGGTGTCCACCACAATGCCGACCACCTTTCGCCCGCTTTCCTTCGAGAGCTCAGCCGCGGCGGAAGTCAGGCGCTCGATGTCGCGTGCCAGGATGGCGACATCCACGCCCTCGCGTGCCAGCTCACGCGCAATTGCCTTGCCGATGCCGCGGCTGCCGCCGGTGACCAGGGCTCTCTTTCCTTTCAACTGCAGATCCATGCTGTCCTCTCCTTTGTTGTTGTGTGTCGCGTCAATGACGCGCGGCCGTAACTGGCATTTGTCCGTCACATGTCCGGATGATAAGGCAACGCTTCCCCACCCGGTACGGCTGGACGAAAGCCATTGTGTGATCCCGGTTGCGTACAGGCTGACGTGGGCTGCAAAACAGGACGGGCCGCACACCTGAAGGCGTACGGCCCGTCTTGCCTTTGTTACTCGGCGGCGCCGGGATTACGCGTCGCCGATTATTCCGGCTTGATGTTCGCCACCTTGATGACTTTGGTCCACTTGGTCGTTTCCTCGTGGATGAACTCCTGGAACTGCTTGACCGTACCGCCGGCCGATTCGGATCCGTCATTCTTCAGACGCGTTTGTACGTCGGTGGAGGCCAGGGCCTTGTTGGCATCGGCATTGATCTTGTTAATAATGGCCGCAGGGGTCTTGGCTGGCGCGCTTATGCCGTTCCAGGCCACCGAGGAATAGCCCTTCAGTCCGGCTTCGTCCATGGTGGGTACGTCGGGCAGGGCGCTGACGCGCTTCAGGCCGCTGGCCCCTAGTGCGCGCAGCTTGCCGGCCTGGATCAGACTGAGCACGGAGGTGGTGCCGTTGAACACAAAATCGACGCGACCGCCCATCAGATCAGTCAATGCCGGTGCGTTGCCCTTGTAGGGGATGTGCTGGGTCTGGACGTTGCCAAGCATATTTAGCAACTCAATCGAAAGATGCCCCGCGCCGCCGACGCCGGAGGAGCCGGCATTCATCGTGCCGTTCTTGGCTTTGGCCAGCGCCAGCAACTCACTCACCGACTTCGCCGGCAGGCTGGGATTGACCACCAGTATCAGCGGCGAGGTATTGATCAGCATGATATGTGAGAAATCCTTGAGCGAGTCATAGGGCAGCTTTCCCTCGAATAGCGCGGGATTGATGGCGAAGGCAGCTGTCGATATCGCAAGAACATAGCCGTCCGGCGTTCCTTTGGCCACGATATCGGTGCCGATGATGGTGGCTCCGCCGCCGCGGTTGTCCACGAGCACCGATTGACCCCAGATCTCCTGCAGTTGCTGGGCCATGCTGCGGCCGATGATGTCGGTACTGCCACCTGCGACATAAGGCACCACCAGGCGCACGGGGCGGGTCGGAAAGGTCTGGGCAAATGCGCTGCCGGAAATCAGTGTCGGCACTACGGTGGTCAGCGCCATGGCCAGTGCGCCTGCAACAGCGGGAATGGACAGTCTTGAAAATTTCATCGGATCCTCCAAGTGAATCTTTTATTGACAGTTGCCTGACGGAAGGCAGACGCCTTTTTACACCTTTTTTGCCGGGCGCGGCGTGAGGGGGACTGACTCCGCTTGGCGGTAGGCAAAATGCAACGGGCCGCACACTGGTGTGCGGCCCGCGTGGCATCGAGGGCGAATGCGCCCACTAAAGGTGACTGCCGCGACTTATTCCACCGTGATTTTTGCGTTCGCCACGACGCGGCGCCAGCGCGGTACTTCTGCGGCGATCAACTGGCGGAACTCCTCCGGCGTGCTGCCCACCGGTTCGCCGCCATCGGCTGCAAGTTGCTCGGCGATCTGCGGCGATTTCACCACCCTGGCCAGTTCCACGGACATCTTGGTGATGATGCCGCTGGGGGTGCCCGCGGGAGCCGCCCAGCCATGCCAGGTGTTGAGGTTGTAGTCGGGGAAGCCCGATTCGGCGATGGTGGGGAGGTCGGGCAGCACCGCCGAGCGCTTGTTCATGCTGGTGGCAAGGGCGCGCATCTTGCCGCTCTTCACATGTGGCAGCGTGGACAACACATTGCCGAATGTGGAATTGACCTGTCCTGCCATCAGGTCAATCAGCACCGGTCCGGTGCCCTTGTAGGGAATGATCGCCACTTCAACCTTTGCCGAATCGGCCAGCCATGCCATGGCAAGGTGGGTGAAGCTGCCCGCGCCACCGACACCGGCGTTCATCTTGCCCGGATTGGCTTTCGCATAGGCGATCCATTCCTTGACGGACTTCACCGGCAGCGACGGATTCACGAGTAGGAGGTAGGGCGCCTGCGTGACGTTGGAGATCGGCGCGAAATCCTTGACCGGGTCATAGCCGAGGTTCTTGTACAGCGCCGGCGAGAACGTGAAACTGGGTGTGACTGCAAGCAGTGTGTAGCCGTCAGGCGCGGATTTGGCGACGAAGGAAAATCCGATGGTGTTGCCCGCACCGGTGCGATTGTCGACCAGGAACTGGCGGCCGAGGTTCTCGCTCAGCTTGGTGGAGAACATGCGTGCCTGGATGTCGGTCCCGCCGCCCGGTGCCTGTGCCACCACCACCCGCACCGGCCTGGCGGGATAGTCACCTGCATCCTGTGCCTGGACCGGCGTTGCGATCAACGCGGCCAGCGCCAGTGCAGCCAGACGGGATGACGCGGCACCTGCCTGTGCCAGTGTATGGCGTGCATTCATGTTTTCTCCTTTTAGCCGTGCCACTGATGTGGCGCGGTGCGATATGTCGTCGTTGAATCAGGGTTCCGCTCAGCCGTTTTGAGCCGGCTTCATGCAGAACTGTGAAGGGCATCGCCGAATGCGCGATGCCGTTTCGAACGGATGTTGCAGGGAAATGATTATCACTGAATCACGGCCGCAGGGATATTCACATGAATGCAATGCTGTTTTGTATTGAACGCAAGATGGGGTTCGCCCAAGGCGCATGGCGTGCATGACGATCGGATGCGGCCGCCCGCAACGGCGTCGCGTGAATGTCCAGCGTAATGTCGTGGGGAGTTCGGTGATCAAGCGCGCGGTGGCGGGAAACCGCTGCCGCGGTGGGGTGGCCTGCCTAGATGGTATTCGCCGAACGTTCGGAACGGCCCACCAGTTCTTCCCACAGGCCTTCGGTTTTTTTCTGCACTGCCATGCTTGCATCGGGGGCAAGTTCATACCACAGCCCGCGTCGCAGTTCATCGTCCAGTTCGCCCGGGCGCCACACCACCATTCCGGCGAGGAAGCGGGCGTGGTCGGATTCGGATTCGATGATGCGGTCCACTGTGTCGCTCTGGATGGCGAGGAACAGGCCGGGGCCGATCGGAATCGAGCCTTCACCCGGGCTGTCCTTGCGCTCGACCAGCGCGAAGATCAGGTCGGTGCCGACCGGACCGCCGAGAAATACCGGATCGGGCACTTTCAGCGACGGCTGATGGTCCGGGAACACCTGGCCGAGCGTGATTTTCGTGGGCTTGTTGATGATGAAACCCACCGAACTTCCGTCAGGCATGGATTTGGCGACGAGTATCGAGGCGCCATAGAGCGCATCCTGCAATTCGGGGCGCGCTACCAGCAGTACGGTTTCTTCGGATTCGAGGTCCGGTTTGGCGTCCGCGTCGGCGGCCTTCACTGGCGCGATCCAGGCCAGTGCAGCGACCAAGAGGAAGACGGCTTCCAGGCGAAGCCTGTACTGTCTGAGCATGACAATCTCCTTGAACAAAGTGCTGCAGCCCCACTTTGCCGCACCGGAGCGCGGTATATCCTCTTGGAAAGATGACGCAACAAGCATGCCCAAAGTTCCCTGCAGTTTTCTTCATATGTATCAGGCATGCGTTGCCGGCGCGCGTGAACCGGGTGCCTTTTCCAGGGCGGCATTGGTGCACTTTTCAAAAGGACTGGCCGCCATGGGGCGTAAAGCAGGGCATGCCGGCGCAGCGCGGGGCAAGACTACAATGCGTGCTTTGCCGATTCCACCCGATCATGTCCAGAATCAGCCGCGCGCTGTATTTCGCCTTTGTCAGCCTGCTGCACCCGAAAATGCTGGCGCTCATGCTGCTGCCGGTGGCTGCAGCCTTCGCGCTCTGGATGCTGGCTGCGTTCGTGTTCTGGGGGCAGGCGCTGGCCTGGGTTGATGCGCAGATGCACAGCTGGGATGCCCTGCAGTGGTTGCTGGATTACTGGCCGCTGACACTGCTCGCGGCACATGCCGCGGTGCTCGGTCTCGCGCTGCTGATGGTGCCGGTGATCCTCGTGACGGTGTTGCTGCTGACCGGCATCTTCGCCATGCCGGCAATGGTGTCACATGTCGGGGCGCGTAATTATGCGCAACTCGAGAAGCGCCGCGGCGGCAACTTCGCAGGCAGCGTGTGGAGCGGTATTGCCGGGATGCTCTGGTTCCTGCTGCTGGTGTTGGTAACGGCGCCGCTATGGCTGCTGCCACCGCTTTGGCCATTCGTATCGCTCGGGTTGCTCGGCTATCTGAACCAGCGCGTGCTGCGCTACGATGCGCTTGCCGATCACGGCACCGCAGAGGAGATCGCGCAGATCGTGCGGGAGGACCGCTGGGCGCTGTTCTGGCTCGGCATAGTCGTGGCGCTGGCCGCACATGTGCCGTTGCTCGGGTTCTTTGCTCCCGTGTATGGCGGGCTGGCATTCATACACTACGGACTTGCCCGCCTGCGCGAGCTGCGTACCGCGCCGATCGACGGACGGGCGACGCGTGTCTTTGAAAACGGAAGGGAGTTGTTACGATGATAGGTGCACTGATCATCGGCGATGAAATCACGCGTGGCCGGCGCCAGGACAAGCATTTCGCGAAGTTGATTGAAATCCTGAAGGCTCGCGGCATGCATCTGGACTGGGCGCAATACCTTGGCGATGATCCGGGGCTGATCACGACTACGCTGAAGCGCACGTTTGCATCGGGCGACATCGTGTTCAGCTTTGGCGGCATCGGCTCGACGCCGGATGACCATACGCGCAAGTGCGCGGCCGACGCGGCCGGTGCGCCGCTGCAACTGCATGCCGATGCTGAAGCGGAGATCCGCGCGCGTTTCGGCACGGAAATCACGCCGCAGCGCCTGAAGATGGGCGAGTTTCCGCGCGGCTCGGTAATCATCCCCAATCCGCACAATCGCATTCCCGGATTCACCTACGGGGAGCACCACTTCGTGCCCGGATTTCCCATCATGGCCTGGCCCATGGTGGAGTGGGTGCTCGACACGCGCTACAGGCACCTGTTCAACGCGGTGCCCGAGGCGGTGGATTCGGTCTTTGTCTACGGACTTGCCGAGAGCAACATCACGCCGCTGATGCTGGAGGTGGAGGCGCGCTTCGCCGGGCTCAAGAGTTTCAGCCTGCCCACGATTGCGAAGGATGGCTCGCGCGGCCACATCGAACTCGGTGTGCGTGCGGCGCCCGATGATGTCGCGCCGGCCATGGAAATACTCAAGGCGGGCGTACTCACGCTGGGCGGAACCTGGAACCCGCGTCCCCTGCAATAAGCCGGACCGGACTCCGGAAAGAAAAAAGCCCCGGCAAGAGCCGGGGCTTCCCAAAATGCGCCTGCGGAAAGGAGGAGGAGGAGAACCGCGGGCGCGCACTACATGGGCAAGGGTTACTGCTGCAATTCTTTAAGCGGCCTTCTTCTTGGCTTCCTTGGCTACCGTGGTCGCGGCGGCGAAGTTGGCTTCGGCCAGTTCGGTCGCCTGCTTGGCAACCTTGGTCATGCTGTCATATGCGGAGTTTGCTGCGGCCAATGCTGATTTAACGGCAGCGATGGCGACATCTGAACCCCCGGGTGCGTTCTTTGCGGCCTTGTCGAGCATGGAGACCACGCTCTTGTTCAGTTCACCGGCCTGCGACTCAACCATCTTCGTGACTTCGGTCTGCGACTGGGTCGCGACGTCGTACACGTTGCGCGAGTAGGCGATGACCTTCTCGAGCGCGGGCTGGGCAACGGCGGCATTGACGTTCATGAATTCCTGGACGTCCTTGGCGTTCAGCAGTGCCTTGGTGTGGGCAACGCTGTCTTCGAAGGCCGACTTGGTCGCGTTGAAGGTAAGCGCGGAGAGGCGTTCGAAAGCGGCAAACTGGGTATGCGCAAGGCCGATCAGCGCCTCAACACCCGCCTTGTTTGTAGCAACCACTTGATCCGGTGTTACGTACATGTCTGGCTCCTTGATGGTGGAATAACGTCTAATCTGTCTGTGCTGCAGGTTCTTTGTTGAGCTGCTTATCGGGGCGATTTATTGCGCCGCAACAATTCAAATTCTACAGCCAAAAATAGCCGTGTCAAGAATTTTTTGTTGCGTTGCAATATATTTTTTGGGTTGGACAGGAAAGCCATTGAAAAACAAAGATTTCTCACTCGTTATCGAAGTGGCACCCGAATCCGGCTTGTAGGTGGTCACTAACACTTAAGTCTTTGAATTGTTTAAAATGTCGGCTTTTGGAGCATTTTTCTCCGTTCATGTCCAAGGCACCTGAGTCACCTTCCTCCCCGGCCCCAACGCACCACGCCCACGTCCTGCCACCTTCGGTCTACGGGCTCGTGGCAGCGCTGTCCCTGGTGTGGGGCTTCAACTGGCCGGTCATCAAGGTCGTGCTCGCGGAAATGGCCCCCATGCACTTTCGCGCTTGGTGCCTGGGGATTGGTGCGCTGGGCCTGTTTGCACTGGCGCGACTGAATGGCCTGCCGGTTCGCGTGCCAGGCGGCAAATGGGGGCGGCTCATCCTCATTGCAGTGTTCAACATGCTCGCCTGGAATGTCCTCGCGGTGTACGCAATCGGCATGATGGATTCGGGCCGTGCCGCCATCCTCGGCTACACCATGCCGGTGTGGGCCATGTTGCTGGGTTTCTGGCTGCTGGGCGAGCCGGTGACGCGGCGCAAGCTGGTTGGTCTGGGCCTGGGCATTGCCGGCATGCTGCTGCTGATTGGCGGCGAAATCGGGACGGTTGGCGCTTCGCCCCTCGGGGCGCTGCTGATGATTGTCGCCGCGGTCACCTGGGCATTGGGCATCATCATGATCAAGCGCTGGCCGATCGGCCTGCCCATGACTTCATTCGGCGCCTGGCAGATGGCCCTGTCGTTGCCACCGATGTGGCTGGGCGCGCTGTTGTTCGAGGAAGGCAGCTTCTCGCCGCTCAGCCTCAGCCCGTGGCCGCTGGCCGGCCTGATCTACAACGCCGCGCTGGCTTTCATTTTCGGCAACTGGGCATGGATGAAAATCGCCACCACTGCGCCGGTGGGGGTGTCTTCGCTGTCCACACTGATGATTCCGGTGATTGGCGTATTCAGCGGCATGCTGGTGCTGGGCGAACAGCCGCATTGGACCGATTATGCAGCACTGATACTGGTGTGCGCGTCACTGGCGACGGTGCTGCTGCCCTCGCGTAAATAGCACCTACACCATCAGCGCTGGCAGCGCGCGTACCCGTGGCACTGCGCCAATGCTCCAATGCCGCCGCGCCCAGTCCAGCACTTCGCGAGCATCGGCTCCGACCAATCCCGCAGGCGGCGCCTGGCCGAGGAAGGCAAGCGCAGCATTCAGCGCTTCGGCGGCCTTGCGAACGGTGATGGCTGGCGCATAGGTTTGCTTGGACAGCTTTTCGCCTTGCGCGTTGACCGCCACCGGCAGGTGCGCGTAACGCAGCGCCGGCAGTCCGAGCAGGCGCTGAAGGTGCATCTGGCGCGGAGTTGAGTCGAGCAGGTCGGCGCCGCGCACCACGTCGGTGATGCCCTGTTCCGCGTCGTCCACGACGACCGCCAGCTGGTAGGCGAACAATCCGTCGGCGCGCTTCACCACGAAGTCACCAATGTCGCTCTCCAGGTTCTGTTCGATGTGCCCCTGGATAAGGTCGTTGAAGCCCAGCACTGTGTTTGCGACATTGATGCGCCAGGAACGCGGCAGGCGGCCTGGTGCGAGACCGTTGCGGCAGGTGCCGGGATAGATTTTTTCGCCTGATGCCGCATCGAAGGCATGGACCGGATGCGCAGATGAGTCCGGCAGTGTGGAGTCGGCGATTTCGCGGCGGGTGCATGCGCAGGCAAACAGGCGTCCGGTCGTACCCAGTCGTTCGAACGCGGCGGCGTAGACGTCGGTGCGCCGGCTCTGGTACAGCACCTCGCCGTCCCACTCCAGGCCGCAGGCCTCCAGCGTGGCGAGGATGGCGTCGGCCGCGCCCGACACACGCCGCGGCCAGTCGATGTCCTCCATGCGCACCAGCCACTCACCGCCCCGGCTGCGCGCGTCCAGCCAGCTGCCGAGTGCGGCCACCAGTGAGCCGAAGTGCAGCGGCCCGGTGGGTGAGGGGGCGAAGCGGCCTCGATAGGCTGTCATGGGTGTTTTGCTGTTTCGCGCTTTTGCGAAGTTAGTGTGTTTGCCGTCAATTGATACTACACAACCCGAGCGCACAGGTGGTCATGCATGCATGAAATTGTCATCGGCGACGGCAGTCTGGGGCGGAGCGGGCGAGGCTTGGCCTTCGCGCTATACTGGTTTGCATCACATCAAACGGACACGCCGACATGACGACCATTGCGCTCACCAAGGACAATTTCGAGGAAATCGTGACCGGCAACGACATGGTCGTGGTCGATTTCTGGGCCTCGTGGTGCGGGCCATGCCGGGCATTCGCGCCGACTTTCGAGGCGGCCTCCGAAAAACATCCCGACGTGGTCTTTGCCAAGGTGGACACCGAGGCGGAGCAGGAGCTGGCCGGTGCCTTCAACATCCGCTCCATTCCCACATTGATGGTGTTCCGCGAAAAGGTCATTCTGTACTCGGAGGCCGGCGCACTGCCGCCACCGGCTTTGGAAGAGGTGATCACGAAGGCCAGGGCGCTGGACATGGCCGAAGTGCACCGGGAAATTGCAGAGCAGCGCAATATGGGCGAGGCGGGCAATGATGGAGCCGCGCCCGCCTGATCGCGTTGCCGCGTAAATGGGTGGCGGCTTTAAATCGCGCGCTTCATCCCCATGTATCTTTCTTAATTCCGGGGAAGCATGGGGGAATCAAGATGATTGAAATCCGCAAATCCGCCGATCGTGGTTATGCCGATCATGGCTGGCTGAAGTCCTTTCACAGTTTTTCCTTCGCCGGGTATCGCGACCCGCGCCACGACAGCTTCGGCAGCCTGCGGGTCATCAATGAAGACCGCATTGAGGCGGGCACCGGTTTCGGCACGCATGGCCATCGCGACATGGAAATCATCAGCTACGTGCTGGAAGGCGCGCTTGCCCACAAGGACAGCATGGGCAATGGCTCGACCATTGTGCCGGGCGACGTGCAGCGCATGAGCGCCGGCCGCGGCGTCATGCACAGCGAACATAACGCCGGCGACGCGCAAACCCATTTCCTGCAGATCTGGATACAGCCGGCCGAGGCGGGCATTGCACCGGGTTACGAGCAGAAGCATTTCGACGCAGTCTCCAAGCGTGGCATGCTGCGGCTGATTGCCTCGCCGGATGGCCGCGATGGATCAGTGCTGATCCATCAGGACGCGTATCTCTATGCCACGCTCCTGGGTACCGGGCAGCGACTTGTGCATGCACTGGCAGGCGGACGCCGCGCCTATGTGCATGTGGTGCGCGGCCGTGCAACGGTGAGTGGCAAAGTGCTCGAAGCAGGCGATGCACTGAAGGCCGATGACGTTGCAGAGATCGTCCTGGAGAATGCCGACGATGCCGAGGTCCTGCTGTTCGATCTGGACTGATGACAGGCCGCGAAAACGCTGCACATCAGAACTGTGTCGGGCTGGCAGTATTATTGATCTATAATAATGATAATAATTTATTAATAAAGTCTCTTTGAATAATGATTAATGCGTAATATTGATCATATTGTCAGTAGTGTGAAGGCATCCCCGGCGCCGGGTCTTGTCGTGGATCGTCCGCTGCCCTCGCCGCAGGTGGAATACATCAGTCCCTTTCTGATGATCGACCATTTCGGGCCCACGACGGTACCCGCCCGCGAAAACGGCGGGGCAGGGCTCTCACCACATCCCCATCGCGGGTTCGAGACCGTGACGCTGCTGCTCGACGGCGCTATGGAGCATCGCGATTCGGCCGGCAATCACGGCGTGCTGCGTCCGGGTGACGTGCAGTGGATGACGGCGGCACGCGGCATCCTGCATGCGGAATACCATGAAGCGGAATTTGCACGGACCGGCGGCTCGCTGCACGGCTTGCAGCTTTGGATAAACCTGCCGCGTCGTTTCAAAATGTCGCCCCCGGCCTATCAGGATCTGACCGCTGCACGCATCCCGGTGGTCGAGGAGCGTGATGCCACGGTACGCGCTTCGGTGCGCGTCATTGCCGGCGAATTCGGCGGCATTGCCGGCCCGGCACGAACATTTACACCACTGCTGGTGCTGCATGTCCGGCTGCGGGCCGGAGCGATGCTGGAAGTGCCGGTTGAAGGCGGTGAAAAATCGGGCTGGAATGCGCTGGCCTACGTGATCGAAGGTGCCGCCGTGGCACGCACGCCGGAGGGCGATGTCCCGCTGGCGGCACGGCAAATGGCGGTGTTTGCGCGCCAGGGCGGCGCGCTGTCCCTGTTCTCCGATGCCGGCGCGCAGGTGCTGATCCTTGCCGGCGAGCCGATCGACGAGCCGGTGGCGAGCTGGGGTCCCTTCGTAATGAATACACAGCAGGAGATCCTGCAGGCGCGCAGCGACTTCAGTGCCGGCCTCATGGGACGGCTGGAAGGTGTGCCCTACTGATTCAGTGCGTCAGCGTACGATCAGCAGTTTCATTGCTGTGGTAATTTATCCGTTCATTCGATCCCGATCCAAGGAGGCAGCATGAGCAAAATGGCCATCAACACTGGCATCAGCGCCAAGGACCGCGAAAAAATCGCCCATGGACTTTCGCGCCTGCTGGCGGACACCTACGTGGTGTATCTCAAGACACATAATTTCCATTGGAACGTCACGGGGCCGATGTTCAACACCCTGCACCTGATGTTCATGACCCAGTACAACGAGTTGTGGCTGGCGCTCGATCTGATTGCTGAGCGCATTCGTTCGCTGGGTCATCCTGCGCCCGGTACCTATGCGGAGTTTTCCAAACTGGCCTCGATCAAGGAAACCCCGGGCGTGCCGAAGGCCGAACAGATGCTGAAACTGCTGGTCGAGGGCAACGAGGCCATTGTGAAGACCGCGCGCTCCGTGCTGCCGCTGGCGGACAAGGCCAGCGATGAGCCCACCACTGATCTTCTGACACAGCGCATGCAAATACATGAGAAGAACGCCTGGATGCTGCGCAGCATGCTGGAGAAATAGCGCGTGGCCATCAGGATCCTCGCCTTCTCCGGCAGCGCCCGCAAGGATTCGCTGAACAAGAAGCTCATCCGCGTTGCAGTTGCGGCGGCGACTGCGGCCGGCGGCGAGGTGACGCTCATCGACCTCGATGATTATCCCATGCCGGTGTATCACGGCGACCTTGAAATACGCGAAGGGGTGCCCGAGAACGGGAGAAAGCTGAAGAAGCTGTTCTCCGATCACCAGGGACTGTTGATTTCGTCACCCGAGAACAATGCCTCGATGTCTTCGCTGCTGAAGAACACACTGGACTGGGTGTCGCGTGCCGCCGATGGCCAGAATGGCCTCGTGCCCTACCAGAACAAGGTGGCGCTGCTGCTGGCCGCCTCGCCCGGCGCGCTGGGCGGGCTGCGCGGGTTGGTGCACCTCCGGCAGACGCTGCAGGCGCTGACCGTGCTCGTGCTCTCCGAACAGTTCGCGCTGATGCGCGCGCACGAGCAGTTCGATGCCACTGGCGCGCTTACCGATCCGAAGATGCGCGCCTCCCTCGACGGGATGACGCGGCGGCTGGTCGAAGTCACGACGCGGCTGTCGGGCTGAACCTCCGGCGTCGACAACGGTTTCCCTGAACGGCACGCTGTTCATCTGACGCCATGCACTTCCTTCCCGTCGCCGCGGTTTTTCTCCTGACTGCGGTGGTCCTTGTGCCGCTGTTCAAGCGACTGAAGCTGGGCGCGGTGCTCGGCTATTTGGCTGCGGGCATGCTGATCGGGCCGTGGGGGCTGGGCCTCATCGGTGGCGCCCACAGCATGGGTGGTACCGATGGCGCGACCGATGCGGTGGGCGAGACGCTGGAATTCGCAGAGTTCGGGGTCGTGCTGCTGTTGTTTCTGGTGGGGCTGGAACTTGAGCCGCGCCGTCTGTGGGTGTTGCGCCGCCCCGTGTTCGGCCTGGGGGGCGCGCAGGTTGCCCTGAGCGGCCTTTTGCTTGGTGCAATTGCGATGGTCTTCGGGCTGTCATGGCAGGCGGCTTTCGTGATTGGTGTCGGACTGGCCATGTCATCCACTGCACTGGTGCTGTCTTCGCTCTCGGAGCGCGGCCAGCTTGCCGCGCGCCACGGCCGGGAGTCGTTTGCCGTGCTGCTGTTCCAGGACCTTGCGGTGATTCCGCTGCTGGCCCTGCTGCCGCTGCTCGACGGCGATGCGGGCAGCGGAGGCGGCGGCTGGCTGGCTGCAGCCAAGGGCATTGCGGTCATTCTTGTCGTTGTTGCAGGCAGCCGGCTGGTCGTGCGCCCTGCGCTGAAGGCGGTGGCGAACTATGGCGGGCGTGAAGTGTTCACAGCCGCTGCTTTGTTGCTGGTGGTCGGTGCCGCGCTCATCATGACCTCCATCGGTCTGTCGATGTCGCTGGGCGCGTTCCTCGCCGGCGTTCTGCTCGCTGACTCGGAATTCCGCCACGAGCTCGAGGCGGATATCGAACCGTTCAAGGGCCTGCTGTTGGGGCTGTTCTTCATGGCAGTGGGCATGAGTGCGAACCTCGGCCTGTTCGCCGCGCAGCCGTTGACCGTGCTGGGCCTTGCCCTGCTGCTGATCGTGGTAAAGCTGGCTGCGTTGTTTGCGCTGGCACGCATCGCTGGAACCGCGAAGGAATCGGCACTGCGGCTGGCGGTGGCACTGGCACAGGGCGGCGAGTTCGCCTTCGTGCTGTTCTCTGCGGCCGGTGGCTTTGGCATCCTTCAGGAGCAGACCGTGCAGATGCTGGTGCTGGTGGTGACCGTGTCGATGCTGCTTGCCCCACTGATGTTCGTGTTTCAGGATCGCGTGGTCGATCCGTGGCTGGTGCGCGGCGATGAGCCGGAATACGATACGATCGATGGCGCCGGGAATCCGGTGATCATCGCCGGCTTCGGCCGTGTCGGGCAGATTGTCTCGCGCGTGCTGCGCATGAGCGGCATTCCCTTTACCGCCCTCGAGGCCAGTTACCAGCAGGTGGATTTCGTGCGGCGCTTCGGCAGCAAGGTGTATTACGGCGATGCCTCTCGCCTGGAACTGCTGCATGCAGCGCATGCCGGCGAGGCAAAGCTGTTTGTACTGGCCATCGACGATGTTGAGGCCTCGGTTCGCACTGCCGAGGTGGTGCGCCGGCATTTCCCGAACCTGCCCATCGTTGCCCGGGCTCGCAATCGCGTGCACTTGTTCCGTTTGCGCGACCTTGGCGTGAAGGACGTTTTCCGCGAGACCTTCCCGAGCAGCCTTGACATGGCGCGCCTTGCGCTGTTGCGCATGGGCATGGGTGCGGCGGCGACCGAGCGCGCCGTGTCCATGTTCCGCCGCCACGATGAGGCGCAGCTCGATGCGCAGTACGCCGTCCAGAACGACGAGGCGCAACTGATCCAGACGGCCCAGCAGGCCGCCGAACAATTGCGCGAATTGTTCGAAAGCGATGTGGCCGGGCCCGAAGCTAGGGTCAGCGCGTCCGGAAAGGCGGCGGGCAAAGGGGATCACGCAGGGTAAAATGCGCGGATGAAATCGCTGGTCATCCTGATCTCCGGGCGCGGCAGCAACATGCAGTCCATCGTCGAGGCCGCAGCCGCCGAGCAATGGCCGGCGCGCATCGCCGCTGTCATCAGCAACCGCCCCGATGCCGCCGGACTGGCGTGGGCACAGTCACGTGGCATCGAAACCCGTGTCCTGGATCATCGCGGCTTTGCCACGCGCGAGGCATTTGATGCCGTGCTGTCGGCGATGATCGACGAATATTCACCGGACGCCGTTGCACTGGCCGGCTTCATGCGCGTGCTGACGCCGGCGTTCGTGCAGCACTACGAAGGCCGTTTGCTGAACATCCATCCGTCGCTGCTGCCGGCCTTCCCCGGTCTGAAGACCCATCGCGCTGCGCTGGATGCCGGTGTGAAGGAGCATGGCTGCACCGTGCACTTCGTCACCGCGGAACTGGACCATGGCCCGATCATTGCCCAAGCCGTCGTGCCAGTGTCGCCGGGCGACGACGAAACGACGCTGGCGGCGCGTGTGCTGGAGCAGGAGCACCGCATTTATCCGCGCGCCGTGCGCTGGTTGCTGGAGGACAAACTGGTCATCGCCGATGGCAGGGTGCACGTCAGGGAAGAAGATGGAACGGTGAAAGCCGTTCTCCTGTCTGACTGAGATGAAAATCATGAAACGCGGTTTCCCTTCCCTCTCATTGCTGGTTTTGGCGGCACTGCTGCTCATGTCGCTGACGGCGCATGCGCTGCCGCCGCAACGCGTGGTGATCGAATACGACATGAGCTACAACGGTACCGCGATGGCCGAGGCGGTGGACCGTATCGAGCATGACGGCAGGACCTACACGCTCAGCGAGGAGGTCAAGGGCAAGGGCATGTATGCACTGGTCCGTTCCGGCTCGGCGAAGCGGTCGGCACGTGGCACCATCGTCGGCGGATTGAAGCCCGCCGAGTTCCGTGACAGGCGTGGCAACGCGGACGAGAACGTGGCGCGCTTTGACTGGTCGAAGTCCGCCCTCACGCAGGGCCCGGAGGGCAAGGCCGAGACGCGGCCAATGGCGACTGCATCCGGAGAAGTGCTGTCCGATCGCCTGAGTTTTCTGTGGACGTTTGCGTTCGGTCCCGCCGATGCGCTGAAGCCCGGCAGCGAAGTGATGGTCCAGTTGTCCGACGGCAAGGGTCTGAGCAGTTTCCGCTATCGCGTGACGGGCGCCGAATCGCTGCAGACGCCGGCCGGCAGCCTGAAAACCGTGAAGCTTGTGAAACAACTCGAAGGCGGTGATCAGCGCGGCACTGAAATCTGGCTGGCGATCGATCGCCACTGGTTGCCGGTGCGTATCCTGGTGATCGAGAAGGATGGTGCGCGCATCGACCAGGTGGCGCGGCGCATTGAGCCGTAGACCCGCCGTTCTAGTGGCGGAACATTCAGGATGACGTGACAGAATCACCGTCACGGCCTCCGATTCACCGGTGCATGACGAGGCGGTCTGCATTACTGCCCGTAGGGCGCCTTCATATTTTCAGGAATCAAATGCGTTTCTCCGCTCCACTGCTTGAACTCTGCGCGCTGGCGCTGGCTGATGTCGCGCGCTTCGGGCATCCCGCCGATGCGGTGCTGTCGAATTTCTTCCGCAACCATCGTGAGGCCGGCCGCCAGGACCGGGCACTGATCGCGGACACGATCTATTCCGGTCTGCGCCGCTGGCGCCTTCTTCAGACCATTGCGGCTGGTGCGGGTTTCCGCGAACTCGTGCTGGCGATCTGGGCCACCCAACTGGGCGCGAACCTGCGTGAACTCGAACCTTTCCTCAAGAAGGGCGAAGCCGAACGGTTGGCGGCCATCAAGCTTGCAGCCAAGGAGCCGCAGGACTTTGCAGTGGAGTGCGACCTGCCCGACTGGGTGATCGAACAATTGCGCCTGCGCTGGAACGACGCCACGCTTATGACGCATGCAAAGGCATTGCAGCAGCCAGCCTCGCTGGATCTGCGCGTCAACCTGCTCAAGGCGAATCGCGAGGATGTGCTGGCACGCCTTGCCGAGGAAAACATTGCTGCGAAGCCGACGCCTTACTCGCCGGCTGGCATACGCCTGGAAGGCAATCCCGCGATCAACCAGCACCCGCTGTATCTGGACGGTTCGGTCGAGGTGCAGGATGAGGGCAGCCAGTTGCTGGCCTGGTTCGTGGAGCCGCGGCGTGGCGAGATGGTGGTGGACCTGTGTGCGGGAGCCGGTGGCAAGACGCTGGCCATGGGCGCGTTGATGCGTTCCACCGGTCGGCTGTACGCCTTTGATGTGTCGCACAAGCGCCTTGAGAACCTCAGGCCGCGCATGGCCCGCTCGGGCCTGCAGAACGTCCATCCGCAGCGCATTACCGGCGAACGCGACACGCGGGTGAAGCGCCTGGCCGGGAAGATTGACCGCGTGCTGGTGGATGCGCCGTGCAGCGGCCTGGGCACGCTGCGCCGCAACCCCGATTTGAAATACCGCCAGACCCCGCAGGCAGTGATCGAACTGTGTGCCAAGCAGGCGTCCATCCTCGAGGCGGCCGCACCCATGGTCAAACCGGGCGGGCGCCTGGTGTATGCGACCTGCAGCCTGCTGCCATTGGAGAACGAAGGGATCGTGCTCGACTTCCTTGGGCGCCATCCCGAATTCGTGCTGCAGCCGGCGGGTGAAATCCTGCGCCGCCAGAAAATCGCGGTGGAGTGCGGTGACTATCTGGAGCTGTCGCCGGCGCAGCATGGCACTGATGCGTTCTTTGCGGCGGCGCTGGAGCGCAAAGCCTGATGGCAGCCGCAAATTGCGCTACGCTTGGCATTCCGGCCAGTTTCGTTTCCGCACATCTGCCCATCCATGATGAACACTGAACTCAATCACGTGCTGGTCGATCTGTGGCAGGACCTGCAAAGGCCGGAAATACTCTGGCAGGCGGGAACATTGCTCGCGTGCCTCGCGCTTGCCTGGCAGGTGAACCGTCTCATCCGCCTGCCCAGGGTGGAGCAAAGCGGGGCCTGGAAGCTTGGCGTGGACGGGTTGAAGCGCATTCTGTTCCCCGTCGTGGCCCTGCTGCTGGTGCTCATCGCGAGGCCGATACTGGCGCAATGGCACCACGTCAACCTGCTGCACGTGGCGGTGCCGTTGCTCGGCTCGATGGCGCTGATCCGGGTGTTGTTCTATGCGCTGCGCCAGGTGCTGACGCCGGGTGGCGTACTGGCCGGATTCGAGCGCCTTATCGCAGCGCTGGTGTGGAGCATTGTCGCGCTGCACATTCTCGGCGTGCTTCCCGCCGTCATCGACTTTCTTGAAGAGACCGTTTTTGCGGTTGGCAAGCAGAAGATATCTCTCTGGCTGGTTTTGCAGGCGGCGTTCTGGGTGATGATCACGCTGTTGGGCGCTTTGTGGGCGGCCAGTGCGATCGAAGCGCGGCTGATGCGTGCTGAAACGCTGCATTCCAGCCTGCGAGTGGTGTTTGCGCGTCTGTCGCGCGCCCTGCTGGTGCTGCTGGCAGTGCTGATCGTACTGCCGTTGGTGGGCATAGACCTCACCGTGCTCTCCGTGTTTGGCGGCGCGCTGGGTGTAGGACTCGGTTTCGGCCTGCAGAAGATTGCGAGCAATTATGTGAGCGGTTTCATCATCCTGCTGGACCGTTCCACACGCATCGGCGATTACATTACCGTGGACAACTTCTATGGCCGGGTGAAGGACATCACCACGCGTTATGTGGTGCTGCGCGGCGCCGACGGACGTGAGGCCATCGTCCCGAACGAGCAGTTGATTACCTCGACGGTCGTCAGTAATACGCACTCCGACCGCAGGCTGCGGCTGGCCATCCAGATCCAGGTCGGTTATGACGTTGACGTGGAGCGGGCGCTGGAGGTTTTGCGCGGGGTTGCAAAAGCCCACGAGCGCGTTTTGGCAGATCCCGCGCCCACTGCGCTGCTGCTGGCCTTCGCCGATAGCGGCATTAATCTGGAGCTGGGCTTCTGGATTGAAGACCCTGAATCCGGCAAGAACAACGTGCGCTCCGAAATCAGCCGGGAAGTGCTGCTGGCCTTCCGCCGCGAAAACATCGAAATTCCCTTTCCGCGCAGGGACATAAGAATCATTTCCAATAACCCTCCGGCGCTGCCCTGATCCCCGCTATTTACCCCTTACGGCAGGGGGTAAATCACGTAGAATCGCGAGCACTTGAAACCTTGGAGGGGGTTGGCGCGATGCTGTTTTCAGGCATTCTCGATCTGTCGGTTTGGGAACTGGTTGCGGTGACTCTGGTGATGACGCACATCACCATCGTTGCGGTCACGGTATTTCTGCATCGTTGCCAGGCGCATCGTGCGCTGGAGCTGCATCCGATTCCGAGCCACTTCTTCCGGCTGTGGCTGTGGATGACCACGGGCATGGTCACGAAGGAATGGGCGGCCGTGCACCGCAAGCATCACGCCAAATGCGAAACACCTGAAGACCCGCACAGCCCGCAGCAGCTCGGCATCAATCGCGTGCTCTGGGGCGGCGTGTTCCTGTACGTCAAGGAAGCGCTCAAGAAGGATACGCTCGAGCGCTACGGCCATGGCACACCCGATGACTGGATGGAGCGCAACATCTATACGCGTTACACGCTGTCCGGCCTGACCATCATGGGACTGATCAACGTTGCGTTGTTCGGCATCGTACCGGGCGTGATCATCCTCGCGGTGCAGATCGCCTGGATTCCGTTCTGGGCCGCCGGCGTCATCAACGGCATCGGCCATTTCTGGGGCTACCGCAACTTCGCCTGCGAGGACGCCAGCACGAACATCTTGCCCTGGGGCATCCTGATCGGTGGCGAGGAACTGCACAACAACCATCATTCCTTTGCTTCTTCCGCGAAGCTGTCGAACAAATGGTACGAGTTCGACATTGGCTGGATGTATATCCGCATCATGGAGTCGATCGGTTGGGCCACGGTCAAGAAGGTCGCTCCCACGCCGCGTTTCAGCGAAGCCAAGCCGGTCATCGACGGCGAGACGCTGCAGGCGGTGATTGCGCACCGTTACGACGTGCTGGCGAAGTACGCCAAGTCGCTGAAGGCCACCTACACCGAGGAACTTGACAAGCTGCGGCAGTCGCCCAAGGACGCACAGGCACTCAGGGGGCTGCGTCGCTGGCTGAACAAGGATGAGGCCAAGCTGGCCGAGCAGCATCGCGTGCAGCTTGAGGCAGGGCTTGCCAAGAGCAAGGCGCTGCAGACGGCCTATGCGATGCGCCGCGAACTCGTTGAAGTCTGGGAGCGTTCTGCGGCTTCCAAGGACCAGTTGGTGAAGAAGCTGCAGGACTGGTGCCATCGTGCCGAAACCAGCGGCATTGCGCCCCTGGTGGAGTTCTCGCAACGGCTGCGCTGCTACGCCTGAACGTCAGGACAGGCGGTATAAAAAAAGCCCGCAATTGCGGGCTTTTTTATTTCACCAGGCCGAAATCATTTCAGCTTGGTTTCCTTGTAGGCGACATGCTTGCGCGCCACCGGATCGAACTTCATGATTTCGATCTTGTCGGGTTTGGTGCGCTTGTTCTTCGACGTGGTGTAGAAGTGGCCCGTGCCCGCGGTGGATTCGAGCTTGATCTTGTCTCGTTTGGATGCCATGGCTTTTCCTTGGTCTGCTTGGCTTAGATTTCGCCGCGCTTGCGCAGGTCGACGAGCACGACTTCAATGCCCTTCTTGTCGATGGTGCGCAGGCCAGCGTTGGAAACGCGCAGGCTCAGCCAGCGCTTCTCGCTCTCGATCCAGAAGCGGCGGTACTGCAGGTTCGGCAGGAACCGGCGCTTGGTCTTGTTGTTGGCGTGGGAAACGTTGTTACCCACCATCGGCTTTTTGCCGGTGACTTGGCAGACGCGAGCCATAGTGATGCCCCTAGACGGAAAACCGCAGATTATAGCGGCCCGGGAAGGCGACTTCAAGCTAAACCGCCATCTGCCGTTAAATGACTGCTTTGGTCAAATACGCCTCTTTTCAGTGACTTAGTCTTGTTCTGCGGCGGTTCAGAGCAGCCCGCGTTCGGCAAAACTCATGGTTCGGTCGGCGGCTACCACGAAATGGTCCAGTACCTGGACGTCCACCAGTGCCAGTGCGGAGCGCAGCGAGCGCGTGAGCATTTCGTCGGCCTGGCTGGGTTCGGCCACGCCGGACGGGTGGTTGTGGGCAAGGATGACCGCTGCGGCGTTGTGGCGCAGCGCGCACTTCACGACCTCGCGCGGGTAGACGCTGGTCTGGGTCAGTGTGCCGCGAAACAGTTCCTCGCAGGCAATGACGCGATGCTGCGCATCGAGCAGGATGGCCACGAACACTTCGTGGTCGCGTCCGGCCAGGGTAAGGCGCAGGTAATCACCAACGGCGCGTGGCGACGACAGCGCGTTGCGAGTGGCCAGTTCCTCGCCAAGGGCGCGGCGCGCCAGTTCCAGTGCGGCGAGCAGTTGCGCGGCCTTGGCCTCACCCAGTCCACGCGCCTCGAGCAATTGCGCCGGCGTGGCGGCGAGCAGCGCCGACAGTGAACCGAAGCGCGAAAGCAGGTCGCGTGACAGGTCGAGCGCACTTGAACCGCGCAGTCCGGTGCGCAGGAATATCGCCAGCAGTTCTGCATCGCTGAGCGGACGCGGGCCGAGCGTGAGCAGCCGTTCGCGCGGCCGCTCTGCTGCCGGCCAGTCGGTAATTGCCATGAATATGATCCTCCCGCTCTGGATAACGCACCAGCCCGGGATTCCGATGACCGTGAGACGCCCCTTTACGACTTGCCAAGGTCAGGCGAATTTCACCGGCGCAGGGCTGGCATCGTCGTTGTCCATCATCAGGCGCGAAAGCCTTTCGGTCAGCTCTGCGCGCAGTCGTGCCGCGCCCGGCTCGTCCCACAGGTTGTGCAGTTCGAACGGATCTTCCTGCAGATCGTAGAGTTCGCCCCAGTCAATGCCCTGATACGCCGACAGCCGGTGGCGCGTCGTGACCACGCTGCGCACGCGCGAGCGTATGCCCAGCCAGCCGGCGACGCGATGCGCCTCCTCTTCGATGAGCAGGGCGTCGCGGGTTGCAAGCCCGGGGTCCGCAGCCAGCGGTGCCAGCGACATGCCCTGCATGCCGTTGGCCGGCGCCACTGCGGCGCGGTCAAGCACGGTGCGCGTGACGTCGATGGCTCCGGAGAGCGCGTCGCGGCGAGTACCGGCCTGTGCCTTGAGCGCCGGGTCGCGCCAGATGAAGGGCGTGCGTATCAGTCCCTGGTAATGCATCTGCGATTTCAGGACCAGTTGATGGTCGCCCATGTAATCGCCATGGTCGCTGGTAAACACGATGATGGTATTACGGTCCAGTCCGAGTTGTTCAAGTGCGGCACTGATGCGGCCGACTGCGGCGTCCACCATCGCCAGCATCCCATAGGTAAGGGCGGTGGCTTCCTGCACCTCGCGCCGCGCCGCGGCATACACCGCAGGCACGCCGGCGGTCATGTCCGAGAGCTTGCCGGCATCGCGCTGGGCGTAATACCACGCAAGGTGGCGCGGCAGATCGTTGCGCCCGGCCCAGTACACCGGATTGAGCGCGATGTCTTCGGGCTTGTACATGTCCCAGTATTTTCCCGGCGGCGTCCAAGGGTGGTGCGGATCGGGAAAGGAGCACCACAGGAAGAAGGGCTGCCCGGGTTTCTGTGCGAACTCTTCAAGCCGCGCCACGGTGCGCTCGGCCACGTAGGTCGTCGAGTACAGTTCTTCGGGCACGCGCGTGCGCCAGCCTTCATGGGTTTCATAGCCCTGTGCCGGCAGCGCGTTGTCCCGGCCGCGCAATTTTTCGATGTCCGGATTTTTCTGCCGGGCCCATACCAGGTAATCGGCACCGGTGCGGTCGCCGTGGCGTGCCGACAGGTCCACGCTGTCAAAACCGTAATAGGGCAGTGCCATGCGATGTGCCGCGTCCAGCCAGAGTTCCGAGCGCTCCTGTCCGTAGCCGGCCGCCTCTCCGCGGGCAACGCGTCCGGTGGTGCCGCGGGCTTCGGCTAGAGCCTCGGGTGCTGCGGCATGGCCGGCGACTGTGGCCTCACGGCCATAGATGGGTGGCACATTTGTGACGTTCTGCAAATGCGCCTTGCCCACCAGCGCGGTGCGGTAGCCCGCGGCGCGCAGCAATTCGGGCAGCGTGACATTTTCCAGCGGCAGCTCAATGCCGTTATGTCGCACGCCATGCAGAGAAGGCATGCGTCCGGTGACCAGGGTGGCACGGTTGGGCATGCATACCGCCGACGCAACGTAATGCCGGTCAAAGGCCACGCCCGCGCGCGCGATTGCGTCGACGGACGGGGTCTTCAGCGTGCGGTTGCCATAACAGCCAAGGTGGTCGGCGCGCTGCTGGTCGGTGATGATGAACAGGAAATTGGGGCGGTCCATGGAATCAGTCCGGTTCAATCGATCTTGATGGGATTTTCCTTGAGGAATTTTTCCCAGCGCAGCGTCTCGGATCGATAGAGGTCTGCGGCATCGGCCAACGTGGCCTGGGGAATTTCCGAACCCAGCGTGTCCCAGAGCTTGACTGTGGCCGGATCAGCCAGCACGGTCTTCAGTGTCGTGTTCAGCTTGTTGATCACAGCCGCCGGCGTGCCGGCGGTGGCACCGATGCTGCCCCAGCTGCGCACGTCAATGCCCTTGTAACCGAGTTCTTCCATTGTAGGCACATCGGGCAGCGTCGGCATCCGCTTGGGCGCGGCCACTGCCAGTGCCTTCAGCCGTCCGGCCTTGAGTACGGGCACCACCGAAGAGGCGACGCCAAACACGTAATGCACCTCGCCCCGCCCCATGTCGGTGAAGGCCGTGGCCAGCGCCTTGTAGGGCACGTGCACTACATCAATTCCCACGCTGCGGCGGAAGAGTTCCCCTTGCAGGTGGGCAGGCGTCCCGTTGCCGCCCGAGGCATAGCTCAGGGCACCGGGCTTGGCCTTTGCCATGGACACCAGTTCGGCAACGCTGTTCACAGGCAGGTTGGGGGCAACCACCAGCACGTTATAGGTGAAGGACATGAGCCCGACCGGCGTGACGTCGCGTGTCATCAGGAAGCTGCCGTCACCCAGCAGCCACTGTGAAACCGAAATCGCCGAATTGACATAGCCCAGGGTGTAGCCATCCGGCGGAGATTTCGCCAGTTCCTGCATGGCCACTACGCCCACGCCGCCCTGCTTCACCTCAACGACAAACGGCTGGCCAAGCGCGTCCGAATAGCCCTTGGCGATCTGGCGGGTGGCAATGTCCAGGCCGCTGCCCGGCGCAAAGGGCATCAGGATTCGCACGGGCTTGTTGGGGTAGTTGATCTGGGCCTGCGCCGTGCCGGCAAGGCACCAGGCGATTGCAACCGACAATCCCAGCAGCGATTTCAGTGTCGATGACATGTCCACTCTCCTTTGGTTTTATATTGGCTTGTAGTCATGAATCTCCTGCGGGGTGTACTCAGTTCACCCCCAGCATCTGCCCCAACCGCGGCCACGCGGTTTCTCCGCGGTCGCGCATCAGCTTGGTGACCGCCGCGGGAAACCTGTCCTCAACTTCGATGCGGAAACACGGGCGTGCCTTCATGGCCGACCACCAGCGCGCCATGTGAGGCCTGCGCCCGTCAGTCCACATTGACTGCATGGCGAGCATCTCGAGCCGCATGACATAGGGTGCGCAGGCGATGTCGGCCAGCGAAAACGACTCTCCTGCCAACCAGGCCATGCGCGCGGCCTGGCGGTCCATGTCGTCGATGAGGCGAGCGAAGGTGCGCAGAGCCGGTCCGACCTCGGGCGCGTCCAGCCCCAGCCGGATGGCACTCCTCTGGCGTGCCTCCCGATCCTTGTCCGGCATGCGCGAGAAATAGGCATCAAGCTCGGCCGGGGTCTTGTTGACATGCGCATACCTGATGTACACCGCCTGCGACAGCGAGCCTGTCGCGCGATGCGCCTCTTCATCGATGTGCTTGGTCCACAGCCGCATGCGATGGCGTTCCAGCGGCGTGGCAGGCTTCAGCGGCGGCTCGGGAAAGACTTCGTCCAGATACTCGATGATGGCGGTGCTCTCGATCAGCACCTTGCCGTCGTGGACCAGCGTGGGTACCACGCCGCCGGGATTCAGTTTGAGGTAGTCGGCATTCATCACGTCGCCGTTGCGCAGGTCCACCGTCGCGGTTTCCCACGCCTGGCCTTTCTCGTGCAGTGTCATGCGTACCTTCTGCGCCGCGACTGATGCGATATTGTCGTAGAGCGTGAGCATGGGGCGGGCCTACCTAGCGCCGCTTGTACTGCTCGGCGCCGAACAGTTTGTCCCAGGCCTCCTTGGAATGGGTCGTGCCCTGGCGTTCGCGCTCGGCGGCCAGCACCTGGACGCCGCGTTGCACGGCAGGGCGCGCGGCGATTGTCTCGAACCAGCGGCCGACATTGGGGAATTCGGCGAAATCGATCTGATGATTCTTGTGCGAACGGCTCCACGGCCAGATGGCAATGTCGGCAATGCTGTACTCGCCCTTGCCGGCGCCCGCCACGTAGTCTCGCCCCTGCAGGCGTTTGTCGAGCACGCCGTAAAGGCGGCGTGTTTCATTGGCGTAGCGATTGATGGCGTACTCCAGTTTCTCCGGCGCGTAATTCATGAAATGGTGCGCCTGGCCAAGCATGGGTCCGAAGCCACCCATCTGCCACATCACCCATTCCAGCGCCTCATACTTGCCGCGATCAGACGCGGGCAGGAAACGTCCGGCTTTCCCGGCGAGATAGATGAGGATGGCGCCCGATTCGAACAGTGACATCGGCTTGCCGTCCGGTCCCTTGGAATCGATGATGGCCGGAATTCGGTTGTTCGGCGAGATTGACAGGAAATCCGGTTTGAACTGGTCGCCGGCGCGGATGTCGATGCCGTGGACGCGGTAGGGAAGTCCGCATTCCTCCAGCATGATGTGAACCTTGTGGCCGTTTGGTGTGGCCCAGCTGAATACGTCGATCATGATGCGCTCTCTCCTCTGGTGTTCGTGGTCATTGTCGTTCTCGTGCACAGGAGATGTATCCTGCGCCGCGCTGATCCGGTTTGCTGCGACAGTATGGGCCGGTTGGCCATGTCCGTGGGGCCCGAAGGCTGCCGGCAATCATTCGTTTCAGTCGGCCCAGTTGCGCGAGCGCTCCACCGCGGACCGCCATCGTGCCATGCGTTCCGCTGCTTCGCTTGCCGGCATGGCCGGCTTGAATCGCGCTGCCGCCTTCCATTGCCTTGCGATGGCGTCGCGGCTTTTCCACATGCCGGTTGCAAGTCCGGCCAGGTAGGCTGCTCCCAGCGCCGTGGTTTCTGGCACGCGTGGTCGCACCACGCTCACGCCAAGCAGGTCTGCCTGGAACTGCATCAACAAGGCATTGGCAGTGGCGCCGCCATCCACGCGCAATTCCTTCAGATTGATGCCGGCATCCTGCTGCATTGCCGTGAGTACTTCGGCCGACTGGAAGGCGATCGACTCCAGCGCCGCACGGGCAATATGGGCGCGATTCGCACCGCGTGTAATGCCGACCATGGTGCCGCGTGCATGCGGATCCCAGTAAGGCGCGCCCAGCCCGGTGAAGGCGGGCACCAGATAGACGCCATTTGAGTCCTGTACCGAGGCCGCAAGTTTCTCCACCTCGGATGATTTGCGAATGATCTGCAACCCGTCGCGCAGCCACTGCACCACGGCGCCGCCGATGAACACGCTGCCTTCGAGGGCGTATTCCTGCGGCGATCCGGGCAGGCGCGCGGCGCAGGTGGTCAGCAGGCCGTGCTTCGATGGTATGGCCCGAGTGCCGGTGTTGAGCAGCATGAAGCAGCCGGTGCCATAGGTGTTCTTGGCCATGCCCGGTTCATGGCAGGCCTGGCCGAACAATGCTGCCTGCTGGTCGCCGGCGATACCGGCGATGGGAACCGAGGCACCGAGCAGTTTCGGTGCCGTTGTTCCAAACACATGCGAGGAGGGCAGCACCTCCGGCAGCATGGAGCGCGGTATCTTGAAGATGTCCAGCAATTCGTCGTCCCAGCAACCGCGATGGATGTCGTAGAGCATGGTGCGCGAGGCGTTGCTTGGATCAGTGACGTGCAGTGCACCGCCGGAAAGCTTCCAGGCCAGCCAGGTATCCACGGTGCCGAAGGCCAGTTCGCCGCGCTCGGCATGCACGCGCAGTCCCGGGATGCTGTCCAGTATCCATGCCAGCTTGGTTGCGGAGAAGTAGGGGTCGGGTACGAGGCCGGTGCGACTGCGGATGAGTTCAGTCAGGCCGTCGCGCCGGAGTTTTTCGCAGCGGTCGGCTGTGCGCCGGTCCTGCCAGACGAGATC
>CAIYPG010000114.1 GCA_903928055.1 uncultured beta proteobacterium
ATGAACGGCGCATTTGCACCGAACAGATACGAATTTGACAACAGCTGTTTCATTCCGCTCATTTCAACCTCGATTCGATAGCCGCCACATCTTGATCAGCTGTGATCAAAAGCTTCCTACTTTCGCTGGGCGATCGGCGAAACGTTCCGTGATGTCGAACCCGTGTAAAGCTGCCGCGGACGCGCGATTTTGCTGTCCTGATCACCAATCATTTCGCTCCACTGGGCAATCCAGCCAACCGTGCGCGCCAGCGTGAAAATGCAGGTAAACATGGCAGTTGGGATTCCAAGGGCGCGCTGCACGATGCCTGAATAGAAATCAACGTTGGGATAAAGCTTGCGTGAAACGAAGTAGTCATCCTCAAGCGCAACTTTCTCAAGTGCCATTGCCAGCTTGAACAGGCGGTCGTCCTTGAGATTCAATTCGTTGAGAACCTCGTGGCAGGTTTCATGCATCAGCTTGGCGCGCGGGTCGTAGTTCTTGTACACGCGGTGTCCGAAGCCCATGAGCATGGCGCCTGAATTCTTGTCCTTGACCTTCTTGATGAACTCAGGAACCTTGGATGCATCACCGATGCTCTCCAGCATGTTGAGGCAGGCCTCATTGGCACCACCGTGCGCCGGACCCCACAGACTTGCTATGCCCGCTGCGATACAGGCAAATGGATTGGCACCGGAGGATCCGGCTGAGCGCACCGTCGCTGTAGATGCATTTTGTTCATGATCGGCGTGCAGGATGAAAATACGATCCAGTGCCCGTACCAGAACGTCATTGATCTTGTACTCTTCCGCAGGGACCGCAAACATCATGCGCATGAAGTTTTCGGTGTACGACAGATCATTGCGGGGATAGACGAACGGCTGGCCGATCGAATACTTGTAGGCCATGGCCACAATGGTCGGGATCTTGGCGACCAGACGGAAAGCGGAAATCGTCCGATGCTCGGGGTTATGGATATCAAGAGAGTCATGATAGAAAGCAGCCAATGCCCCAACCACGCCACAGACCATGGCCATAGGGTGCGCATCACGACGGAAGCCTGTGAAAAAACGATTCAACTGGTCATGCACCATGGTATGGCGCGTAACGATGTTGACGAAATCGGATCTTTGCTTGGCGTTTGGGAGTTCCCCGTTCAACAACAGATAACAAACTTCCGGGAAATCGCAATGCGCGGCAATCTGCTCAATCGGATAACCGCGATAAAACAACTCGCCGACGTCGCCATCAATATAAGTAATTGACGAGCGGCAATGCGCCGTGGACATGAAACCGGGATCGTAGGTAAACATGCCGGTCTTGGCATACAAAGACCGGATGTCGACAACGTCCGCTCCCATGGTGCCCGACATCACCGGAAACTCAGCCGACTTGCCTTCACCCCAGCTCAATACCGCCTTCTTGTCCGAACTCATCGTTATCTCCTGATTGATCTCCGCCAGCTGGCGGTCAGCACGCTCGCAGCAGTTCGACAACTTCCCTGACCACCGGACTTGCATCCGGCAGGCAGTCCACGCGTCCACTCAAAATGTCCCACAACTCGTTATCGCCCAGCTCCAGCAAAAACTTGAAAGCATCCAGCCTGCTTCCTTCAAGCTGCTCTCCGTGGCGATCAAGGAAGCGTTCAAGGATTAGGTCGTTTTCAAGCAGCCCCCGCCGGCACTGCCAGCGCAATCGGTTGCTTTCGATGCTTCCCGGGGACATGTGCTGGCTCGGCTCAGACGGTCCGCTTGACCATCAATTCCTTGATCTTGCCAATGGCCTTGGTGGGATTCAGTCCCTTCGGGCAAACGTCCACGCAATTCATGATGCTGTGGCAACGGAACAGCCGGTAGGGGTCTTCCAGATTGTCCAGACGCTCGTTGATTTCCTGGTCCCGGGTGTCCGCAATAAAACGGTATGCCTGCAACAGGCCCGCAGGCCCCACAAATTTGTCAGGATTCCACCAGAACGATGGGCAGGAGGTCGAGCAGCAGGCGCAAAGAATGCATTCATAAAGACCATTCAGCTCCTCCCGATCTTCGGGAGACTGCAGTCGCTCCTTCTCGGGCGCCGGATCATTGTTGACTAGGTATGGCTTGATGGAATGGTATTGCTTGAAGAACTGGGTCATATCCACGATCAGGTCGCGAATCACGGGCAGACCCGGAAGCGGACGCAGTTCCACCGGCTCCTTGAGCTCAGACAGTTTTGTGACGCAGGCCAGCCCATTCTTGCCATTGATGTTCATCGCATCCGAGCCGCATACGCCTTCCCGGCAGGAGCGCCGCAGTGCCAGCGAGTCATCCTGTTCCTTGATGCGGACCAATGCATCCAGAAGCATCTGATCAGTCGCCTCAAGGGCAACTTCGTAATCCTGCATGTAAGGCTTTTCGTCCTTGTCAGGATCGTAGCGATAGACTTTGAATTTCATGGATGACATGGATACTCCAGAACGGGCGGCTGTAATGCGCCGCTCCTAATAGGTTCGTACCTTGGGCTCGACACTCTCGGCCGTCAGTGGCTTGAGATTGACCGGTTTGTATTCCAGGCGGTCACCGTCTTTGTACCAGAAGGTATGCTTGAGCCAATTGACATCATCGCGCGCCGGGAAATCCGACCGGTCATGTGCACCGCGCGACTCCTGCCGTGCTTCTGCTGAAACCATGGTGGCACGTGCAACCTCAATCTGGTTGTCCAATTCGAGCGCTTCAATGCGTGCGGTGTTGAATACCTTGGACTTATCCTTGATTTCCGAACGCGTCGCACGATCAGCCACTTCGCGGATCTTCTTCACGCCGTCAGCGAGCAGGTCCGGGAAACGGAATACGCCGCAATGCAATTGCATGACTCTGCGCATGTCGCGGCCGACTTCGGCATAGCTCTCGCCACCCTTTTGTGAATCCAGGCGCGAAAGACGGGACTGTGTCAAATCAGCCGCGTCTGCAGGCAGATCCTTGTGACCCGGATTTTCACCAAGGTATCTCAGGATCGAGTCACCTGCGGATTTACCAAAGACCAGAAGGTCAGTCAGGGAATTGGTACCCAGGCGGTTTGCGCCGTGAACCGAAGCACAGCCACATTCGCCAGCAGCGTAAAAACCGGGAACCACTGAATTCATGTCCCCGTTGCGCGGAACAACCACTTCACCATGGTAGTTCGTCGGAATGCCACCCATCTGGTAATGCACCGTCGGCACAACCGGGATGGGATCCTTGATCGGGTCGACGTTGGCAAACTTCTTCGCAATTTCCCGTATACCGGGCAACCGCTTGTCGATAACCTCGGGGCCGAGGTGATCGAGTTTCAGCAGAACACAATCGCCATCCTTGCCGGCGCCACGCCCTTCCTTGATTTCCGTCGCCATCGCACGGGAAACAACGTCCCGGCTGGCCAGATCCTTCAGGTTCGGCGCATAGCGCTCCATGAAGCGCTCGCCATTCTTGTTGAGCAGATAACCACCCTCGCCCCGAACACCCTCTGTAATCAGAACGCCCGCGCCGGCAACACCGGTTGGGTGAAACTGCCAGAATTCCATGTCTTCTAGCGGAATCCCTGCACGTGCAGCCATTCCCAGGCCATCGCCGGTGTTGATGAAAGCATTTGTTGTCGATGAAAATATGCGCCCCGCCCCACCGGTTGCAAACAGCGTTGCACGGGCCTGCAGAATCATGACTTCGCCAGTTTCCATCTCGAGCGCAGTCACGCCAAGAACCTGCCCGCTGGCGTCACGAATAAGATCGAGCGCCATCCATTCCACAAAGAATTGCGTATTCGCCCGGACATTTCGTTGATAGAGCGTGTGCAGCATGGCGTGACCTGTACGGTCAGCGGCACAGCATGAACGCTGAACCGGCTTTTCGCCGAAATTCATCGAATGACCGCCAAATGGCCTCTGGTAAACCGTGCCATCATCATTTCGGTCAAACGGCATTCCGAAATGCTCGAGTTCGATAACGACTTCCGGTGCCATGCGAACCATGAACTCGATCGCATCCTGATCACCGAGCCAATCGGAGCCTTTCACCGTATCGTACATATGCCAAAGCCAGTGATCCTCTCCCATGTTGCCCAAGGAGGCGCCAACCCCGCCTTGCGCAGCAACGGTGTGTGAGCGAGTCGGAAAGACCTTCGACAACACTGCACATTTAAGGCCTGCCTCCGAAAGCTGAAGCGCTGCACGCAATCCTGCGCCGCCCGCCCCTACAACCAGAGCGTCAAATTTTCTTACCGCGATCCCCACGTCAGATTCTCCAAAGTATCTGCAGCGCCCATCCGCCGCAGCCGACGAGCCAAAGTATGGTCAGAACCTGCATGGTCAATCGCAGGCCAGTAGGCTTTATGTAGTCCATCAAGACATCGCGTGCGCCGACCCAAGCGTGGACAAGCACGCTCAGCACGAACAGCAGAGTGGCAAAACGCATCCAGCCCTGCGCAAATAACCCCTTCCAGAACAGATAAGTAATCGGTCCGCTACCCAGAAGAAACGCTGTAAGCAACAAGGCATAGACAGCCATGACGACGGCAGACATACGCTGAATCAGCCAATCTTTCAGACCGTAATGAGCTCCAACGACGATGCGATTTACCATAGCTTCATCCCTATAATCACCGTCAGCGCCAAGCTTATGACCAGAACAATGAAGCTGGACATGCGTGCGGCCGGCAATTCAATTCCACGATGCACGTCAAGCAGCAAATAGCGTATGCCAGCACAAAAATGATGGAGAAATGCCCATGCAAAGCCCAGCATTGCCAGCTTTGAGATCGGATGCGCCAAATACTCTGCGACATGCCGAAAGCCCAATTCTGAGGTCAGGCTCATGTCTAGAAGGTAAAGAAACCAGATCAATCCCATGACAAGCAGTAGTCCGCTGATGCGGTGCAGTATGGAAACGAGCCCGGGAACGGGCAGATTGGCCGGACTGATGTTGAACCAGATTGGTCTCGGCTTTTTTTTGATTGTCAGATCAAGCATATATGGTATCCAACAGGCTGTTTTTCTCGAGCTAACGCGAATCCATGATTTGTGAATTTGCGTACCGGATGATGAAAAGAATTATATCAGCGTTCAAGCACGAAATGTCCCCGGGGGAATGTCATGGCGCTTCGCGGGAAGGCTCCCGTCCCCTGCCTCGAAGAAAATATGCACTTTGAAGCCCCCCCCAATGCCTCAAAGCGTATTAGCGTAATAGTGGTGTTCCGTACGATATAGCCCACGCCGGAATTCGACTGCACGATCTCCGTACGTATAGGCAACCCGATCCACACATAGCAGCGGAAGCCCAAGCTCAACATTTAGCAATTCAGCAGTCGTCGCGTCTGCGGCCAGGGCACGGATGCGCTCTTCCGCGCGAATCATACGTACACCAAATTCCGACTCGAATAGATCATAGAGCGCCCCGTTATATCCACTGACTTTGGCTGCCGACATGCCTTTGAAGATTGTCGCAGGAAGGGAAATCTCGTCCAGCACAGTCGGAATGCCCCTGAAAGAGAGTATTCGTCGCAACACCACGACGCTTTCCCCTGATTTCATGTCTAGTACCCGGGCAATCTCGGCGGTAGCGCGAATGCGGCGACAGTCGATCAGGCGACGCTCCGGCTGCTGCTCTTCACCTTCGGTAGCGCGGAGCCTGAGGAAACGAAACTGAGTACGCGGTTCGCTATGAGTGGCAACAAAGGTACCCTTCCCCTGACGACGGACCAGGAGACTCTCAGACGAAAGCTCGTCAATCGCCTTGCGCACTGTCCCTTGGCTGACACCATAGCGTACTGCAAGCTCAAACTCACTGGGAATGGCAGCCCCTGGCTGCCATTCTCCTGATTCGAGGCTGATCAGCAACAGCGTCTTGATCTGGCGATAAAGCGGGGAGAAGGTTGCCGCATGCGGCTTGGCGGAATCGGCTCTTTGACGACGCATGCGGAAATTTGACCACAACCACGACGTGGAGTCCATCATATGTCTTTTATAAGATATATGATGGAAATTGACACCGTTTCTACGAGCCCCTACACTCGGTCGAATTTCCCTGCGGAAGATTGAAGACATCGTGTCGTGGGCTACTTACCGCACGCCCTTTGATGCGCCGTCCGGCGGATCGTCCAAGCATCGATGAAAGCATTCAGAGAGACTATTTTTCCCATTTAGGAATCAAGGAGATATTGATGACAAAGCCAGCCGTTCGAGTTGCGGTGACAGGGGCCGCAGGGCAAATTGGTTACAGTCTGCTGTTTCGTATAGCCGCCGGAGAAATGTTGGGGAAAGACCAGCCTGTGATCCTGCAGTTGCTGG
>CAIYPG010000115.1 GCA_903928055.1 uncultured beta proteobacterium
CCCATAGCGGCAAAGCGCTCGTCCCAGTAGGGCATGGTGATGGAGATGCCGTTCGACTTCGTGGCCGAGGTGATGTGCTTTTTCGGGCGGGTCATGGCGAGGTCGAAGGCGTATTTCAGGATGCGGTCGGTGCCCTTGCGGGTGAACGTGGCCTGCTGCATCACGGTCTCGCGATCCGTGCCTTCGAAGATGCGCCCGCCGATCGAGGAATATTCGCCTTCGGTGTTCTCGCGCACGATCCACATGTCGATGTCGCCTACTTCGCGGCCCCGGAGCGGGGAGACGATGCCCGGCATGAGGCGTGCGGGGCGCAGGTTCACGTAGAGGTCGAACTGACGGCGCATGGGGATGAGCATTTCCCACAGCGAGATATGGTCGGGCACGCCGGGAAAGCCGCAGGCGCCAAAGAAGATCGCATCGTGGTGGCGGATCGTGTCCAGCGCATCGGCCGGCATCATGCTGCCGTGTTTGGTGCGGTATTCGCAGCTCCAGGGGTATTCGTCCCATTTGAAGCCAATGCCGAACTTGCGGCCGACCGCCTCCAGGACGCGGACGCCTTCGGGGGCGACTTCGCGGCCGATGCCGTCGCCGGGGATCAATGCGATGCGATAGGTTTTCATGTGTGTTCCGTTCTAGGCGTTCCAGGGATCGACGACGCTGATTTTGAGGTCTTTGAAATGACGGACGTTACGAGTGGCAATCACGGCGCGGCGTGCCAGTGCGATGCCGGCGATCTGCGTGTCGCGCATGTCCACGCCGCGGCCGGCTTTCTGCCGCTCGGCTGCGAGTATTGCTGCTTCATGTGCTGCGGCGGCATCGAAGTCGAGAATGCGGTTCTCGAGGTCTTCCTCCACCAATTGCCCGAAGGTGGTTTCCAGCGTCTGACGCCGGCGTCCCTTCGGCAGCAGCGCCAGCCCGAGCCGTACTTCAAACAGGGTAATGCTGGTGATCCAGACGGATTCCACCGGCTGGCTGTCCAGCCATGCGACCACCGGGGCATCCGGCGTGGTTCGCATGAGTGCGGACAGGACGTTGGTGTCCAGAATGATCATGATTTGAAGTCGGCAGGCCTGACCGGCTGCCCGCGCAGTTCCGGAATATCGTCCTTCAGGCCGGTTTTGGCGAAGCGAGCGGCGATGCGCGAGCCCAGCTTTGGCAGCGGTTTGTTGGACTCCTTTGCGGCATTGCGCAGGATCTGGCGCACTTCTTCCTCCATGCTGCGACCATGCAGCTCGGCACGGCGCTTGAGGCGCGCTTTGACGTCTTCTTCAAGGTGGCGGACGACAAACTGGGCCATGACTGCCTCCTGTCTGTATGGTGATGGGAGTTCCGGATGTGCCGGATTTCAGTAAGATATCATGATATCAAATTATCGGAAATGTCCGGAAAGGCAGATCGGGAGGAGAGGAGGCACCGTTCCGTTAAAATGCCTGCACTGGCCCCCCCCGTATGAACATCCTCGCCCTCGAAACCTCCACCGAATTCCTGTCGCTTGCAGTTTCGCGAGGCGACACCGTGGTCGCGCGCCACATCCATGCCGGGCAGCGCCATGCGGAGATGGTGTTCGAGGAAATCCGCAGCATCGTCGCCGAAGCCGGCCTGCAGCTTTCCGATCTGAATGCCATGGCCTTCGGCCGCGGCCCGGGTTCGTTTACCGGCGTGCGTGTGGCCTGCGGCGTGACGCAGGGGCTATCGTTTTCGCTGGGCATCCGTGTGAAGGGCGTGGTCACGCTGGAGGCGGTGGCCGAAGAAGCGCATGCGGTGTTCGGTGCCACGAATGTCATTGCCTGCCTCGATGCCCGCATGGGCGAGGTGTACCATGCAGCCTATATCCGCAACCCCGATGGCAAAGGCTGGACGACGGTGATGGAACCCGGTGTTTATCGTCCTGAAGACGTTCCCGATGTGCAGGGGGAAGGCTGGGCGGGCTGCGGCACCGGCTTTGCGGCCCACGGCGACATCCTGGCAAAGCGTTATTCAGCCCATACCATCATGACCCGGCCCGAACTCGTGCCCACCGCGCGCGCCGTGCTGGCGCTGGCGCGCCCCGCGCTTGAGGCCGGGCAGGGCGAGGCGCCGGCCGAGGCGCTGCCACTGTATGTGCGCGACAAGGTTGCGCTGACCAGCAGCGAACGCGCTGCACGGACGGCATAGGAAAACCACGTGAGCGCCGTACTCAAACCGGACTTCCGTATTACGCCGATGGTCGAGAGCGACCTCGACGAAGTGGCGGAGATCGAGCGCGCGATCTACGACTTTCCCTGGACCTGGGGCAATTTCAGCGATTCCATTGCCGCCGGCTACAGTTGCTGGATGTACCGCCAGGACGACATGCCGGTGGGCTATTGCATCGTCACCATTGCCGCCGGCGAGGCCCATCTGCTCAACATCAGCATCGCCGGCGAGCTGCAGGGGCTCGGGCATGGGCGCGAGTTGCTGGCGCATGTGCTGGCGGTGGCCCGCGACGGTGGGGCGAGCATGCTGTTCCTTGAAGTGCGTCCGTCGAATACCGCAG
>CAIYPG010000116.1 GCA_903928055.1 uncultured beta proteobacterium
ATGGTTACCGCTATGACCGATACGCTGATGAATACCTACAATCGCCTCCCCGTGACCTTCACCAGGGGCGAAGGCGTATGGATGTGGGACGACCAGGGCAAGCGCTATCTTGATGCGCTGGCCGGCATTGCCGTCAACACGCTGGGGCATGCCCATCCCAAACTGGTGAAAATCATCACCGAACAGGTTGGCAGGCTGATGCATGTCTCCAACCTCTATGGCATTGCCGAATCCTCGAAGCTGGCCGACAAGCTGGCTGCAATCAGCGGCATGGACAACGCCTTTTTCTGCAACTCCGGCTGCGAAGCCAACGAAGCGGCCATCAAGCTGGCCCGCCTGTACGGACACCGCAAGGGCATCGACAATCCGGCCACGATCGTCATGGAAAACGCCTTCCATGGCCGTACGCTGGCGACGCTCTCGGCCACCGGCAACCGCAAGGTGCAGGCCGGCTTCGAGCCGCTGGTTGCAGGCTTCGTGCGCGTGCCGTTCAACGACATCGAAAGCGTGCACCAGATTGCCGCGCGCAACAGTGGCGTGGTCGCGGTGCTGCTTGAACCCATCCAGGGAGAAGGCGGCATCAACGTCAGCGCCATCGAATACCTGCGCGCACTGCGTGAAATCTGCGACAGGAACGAATGGTTGTTGATGCTGGATGAAGTCCAATGCGGCATCGGTCGCACCGGCAAATGGTTCGTGTATCAACAGGCCGGCGTCATGCCGGACGTCGTGACGCTGGCCAAAGGCCTGGGTGGCGGCGTGCCCATCGGCGCCTGCCTGGCGCGCGGCAATGCCGCCGGCGTGTTCCACCCGGGCAACCACGGTTCCACTTTCGGCGGCAATCCGCTCGCAACCGCAGCGGCGCTGGCAACGCTGGACATCGTGGAAGAGGACAACCTGCGCGCCAATGCCGAGGCCATGGGCCAGTTGATCCGCAGCGAAATGTCCAGGGCACTGGCCGGCACTCCGGGCGTGATCGAGGTGCGCGGCCGCGGCCTGATGATCGGCATCGAACTCGACCGCCCGTGTTCCGAACTGGTGGGTGAAGCGCTCGCCGCCGGATTGCTGATCAACGTCACTGCCGATGATGTCATCCGCCTGCTGCCCGCACTGATCATCAACGAGGCCGAGGCCCGCGAACTGGTGGCAAGGCTTGCGCCCATCGTGCTCGCCTTCCTCGCCCGCACCAAGGCATCCTCCGCATCCGCCAGGGCGGCGGCCAAGGCACACTGAGCTTCGGGGACAATGCCATGGTCGCGCCGCGCCACTATCTGCAGTTCAAGGATTTCTCCCGCGAGGAGTACGACTACCTGTTCGCGCGCACGAAATGGATCAAGGACAAGTTCAAGCGCTATGAGCGCCACTGGCCGCTCGCCGACCGCACGCTGGTGATGATTTTCGAGAAGCAGTCCACGCGCACCCGCCTGTCGTTCGAGGCCGGCATGCAGCAACTGGGCGGCGCGGCGATCTACCTCAATACCCATGATTCCCAGTTGGGACGCGGCGAACCGGTCGAGGACGCAGCACAGGTGATTTCGCGCATGTGCGACCTGGTCATGATCCGCACCTTCGAGCAGGACATCATCGAGCGCTTTTCGCGCCATTCGCGCGTGCCGGTCATCAACGGCCTCACGAACGAATACCATCCCTGCCAGATCCTTGCCGATATCCATACCTTCATCGAGCATCGCGGCGCGATCCAGGGCAGGACCGTGGCATGGATCGGCGACTCGAACAATGTGTGCAACACCTGGCTGCAGGCCGCCGAGGTGTTCGATTTCAACGTGCATGTATCGACGCCGCCGGGATACGAAGTCGAAGCCGAACGCGCGGGACTGTACGGCAACAGCCATTACGAGGAGTTTGCCGACCCCATGGACGCGGCACGCGACGCCGACCTGGTGACCACCGACGTGTGGACCAGCATGGGCTTCGAGGCCGAGAACGAAGCACGCAAGCGCGCCTTCGAAGACTGGCAGGTGGACGCCGACATGATGTGCGCGGCTAGGAAGGATGCGCTGTTCATGCACTGCCTGCCTGCGCATCGCGGCGAGGAAGTGGCGGCAGATGTCATCGACGGACCGCACAGCGTGGTCTGGGACGAAGCGGAAAACCGCCTGCATGTACAAAAGGCGCTGATGGAGTTCCTGCTGCTGGGCTGCATGAAAAACGACGCCTAGGACAACAGGACACAGGGCAGACGACCCGCAAGGACGGCCCGCATGCGGACCCGTCAGGATGGACAACAAAGGAGATCACTCATGAGCCACACAAAGCGATTTGCAAAGCCCCTGCTTGCGCTGCTCGGCGCCGGCTTCATGGCCACGACAGCCACGATGGCCACGGCCCAGGCGCAAGGCTACCCGACCAAGCCCATCCGCTTCCTGATGACCGCCCCTGCCGCGAGTTCGATCGATGTCATCGGCCGCATCCTCGCCGACAAGATCAAGGATCCGCTCGGCCAGCCGGTCATCGTGGAGAACCGCGTCGGCGCAGGCGGCACGATCGGCACCGATGCCGCCGCCAAGGCCGCACCTGACGGCTACACCATGGTGCTGTCCTTCAACGGGCCGCTGGCTTTCGGGCCGCACATGTACAAGTCGCTGCCCTACGACCCCTTCAAGGACCTGGCTCCCGTCATCATCACGACCAGCCAGCCGAACCTGCTGGCGGTCAACGCCACATTGCCGGTGAAGAACCTGAAGGAACTGATTGCGTACGTGAAGAACAACCAGGGCAAGCTCAACTACGGCTCCATCGGCGCAGGCAGCTCATCGCACCTGACCATGGAACTGCTCAAGATGAATGCCGGCCTGTTCATCGTGCACATTCCGTTCAACGGCTCGCCGCCCGCCGCCGCCTCGCTCGCCGCGGGCGACACGCAGCTGCTGTTCACCGTACCCACCGCGCTGACGCCGCTGATCCAGGCGGGCAAGGTCAGGGCCATTGCCACCAGCGGCCTGCAGCGCTATTCGGTGATGCCGGACATTCCCACGCTGGCTGAATCCGGCATGCCCAAATTCGAGGCCATCGCCTGGAACGGTGTGCTGTTCCCCGCCGGAACACCCCGCCCCATCATCGAGCGAATGAACCACGAAATGGACGTAGTGCTCAAGTCACCCGATGGCCGCAAGCGGCTGCTGGACGCGGGGCTCGACCCCGTCGGCGGCACGCCGGAAGACCTGGCAAGACTGATGCGCTCCGAAAGCGACAAGTGGGCCCCCGTCATCAAGCGCACCGGCGCCACCATCGACTGAGCATTGCGTCTGCTCGCGCAACCCCTTTCACAACAGACTCGGACAAGACAGACAGAAATGGCAAAGAAAAAGGCAACCGGCAGCATCCTCAAGAGCGCAGTCAAAAAAGTCGTGCTCGCCTATTCCGGCGGACTGGACACTTCGGTCATCCTCAAATGGCTGCAGGACACCTATGACTGCGAGGTCGTGACCTTCACCGCCGACATCGGCCAGGGCGAGGAAGTCGAACCCGCGCGCAAGAAGGCGAAGCTGTGCGGCGTGAAGGACATCTTCATCGAAGACCTGCGTGAGGAGTTCGTGCGCGACTTCGTGTTTCCGATGTTCCGCGCCAATGCGGTCTACGAAGGCGAATACCTGCTCGGCACCTCGATTGCCCGTCCGCTGATCGCCAAGCGCCTGGTGGAAATCGCCAGGAAGACGGGCGCCGATGCCATCTCGCACGGCGCCACCGGCAAGGGCAACGACCAGGTGCGCTTCGAACTGGGCGCCTATGCGCTGATGCCCAACGTGCGCGTCATCGCCCCGTGGCGCGAGTGGGACCTCAACTCGCGCGACAAGCTGCTGGCCTATGCCGACAAGCACGGCATTCCGGTGGACTACAAGAAACGCAAGGGTGGGGCGCCCTACTCCATGGACGCCAACCTGCTGCACATCTCCTATGAAGGCGGCATCCTCGAGGATCCGAACTTCGCGCCGGAAGATTCCATGTGGCGCATCACCGTGTCGCCGGAAAAGGCGCCCAACCGCCCGGAGATCGTCGAACTCACCTACGTTCGCGGCGACATCGTCGCCATCAACGGCAGGAAGCTCTCGCCTGCGAATGTGCTGATCGAACTGAACCGCCTCGGCGGCAAGCACGGCGTCGGTCGCCTCGACCTGGTGGAGAACCGCTACGTCGGCATGAAGTCGCGCGGCTGTTACGAGACGCCCGGCGGCACCATCATGCTGCGCGCCCACCGCGCCATGGAGTCCATCACCATGGACCGCGAAGTCCTTGCGTTAAAGGACGATCTGATGCCGCGCTACGCCCGCCTCATCTACAACGGCTACTGGTTTGCGCCGGAGCGCCTGCTGCTGCAAAAGCTCATTGATGAATCGCAGAAGACGGTCAACGGCAACGTGCGCCTGAAGCTGTACAAGGGCACGGTGCTGGTCACCGGCCGCTCGTCGAAGACCGATTCGCTGTTTGATCCCATGATCTCCACCTTCGACGATGATGGCGGCGCCTACAACCAGGCCGATGCCGGCGGTTTCATCAAATTGAACGCACTGCGCCTGCGCATTGCCGCCAACCTGAAAAAACGCAGGTAATCACGATACGAGGGCGCGAAGGTACAAAACTGCGCCCCTCGTGCCCTTCACTTCAGATAGATACCCTTTGAACATGTCCCAATTCGACAACGTCAGTGTAGTAAAGAAAGCCAATGTCTATTTCGACGGCAAATGCGTCAGCCACTCCGTCGTGTTTGCCGATGGCACGAAGAAGTCCGTCGGCGTGATCTTCCCCTCGACGCTCACCTTCAATACGGGTGCACCGGAAATCATGGAATTGAATGCCGGCACCTGCAAAATCCGGCTCAAGGGCGAAACCGCCTGGAAGACCTTCAAGGGCGGCGAGAAATTCAGCGTTCCGGCAAATTCCAGTTTCGACATCGAAGCCGTCGAGATGC
>CAIYPG010000117.1 GCA_903928055.1 uncultured beta proteobacterium
AACTGCATGAACACCAGGTTCCAGATTTCGATGTAGCGATCGCCATCGGCCTCCGGCGAACCAGGCGGCCCGCCCGCGACCTCGGGGCCGTGATCGTAGAAGATTTCCGAGCAGGGACCGCAAGGCCCCGTATCGGCCATCTGCCAGAAATTGTCGGAGGCGTACTTGGCGCCCTTGTTGTCGCCGATGCGCACGATGCGCTCCGCAGGAACGCCCACTTCCTTTGACCAGATCCCGTAGGCCTCGTCGTCGTCCTGATAAACCGTCACCCACAGCCGCTCTTTCGGCAGCTTGTAGACGCTGGTCAGCAATTCCCAGGCGTATGTGATGGCGTCACGCTTGAAGTAATCGCCGAACGAGAAGTTGCCCAGCATCTCGAAGAAGGTGTGGTGGCGCGCGGTGTAACCCACATTGTCCAGGTCGTTGTGCTTGCCGCCGGCACGCACGCAGCGCTGCGAGCTTGTGGCGCGCGTATAGGCGCGCTTGTCCTGGCCGAGGAACACATCCTTGAACTGCACCATGCCGGAGTTCGTGAACAGCAGCGTCGGATCATTGCCCGGCACCAGCGGGCTCGAGGGCACGCGCGTGTGGCCTTTGGACTCGAAATACTTGAGGAACTGCTCGCGAATATCAGACGATTTCATTTCAGAGGATTTCATGGATATCGCTGCGCGGGAACATTCGCGCTTCCGCCGAAAGTTCGGCAAATGATTGAAAGACAGGGATTTTCGCCCGAAACACGGGCTTGTGCAACGAAACGGACAGCGTCAGGAAATGCCAACGCCCAGAAGGCTGCCGATCACATAGGTCAGCCCGCCGGTGGCCGAACCGATCAGCAGCATGCGCAGTCCGTCGCGCAGCGCGCCACGGCCGGTGAAGAGGCTGATGGCTGCGCCCACAGCGAACAGGGCGAGCGCAGTCATGCCCAGCGTGGCCATCAGCGCCGGTCTGCCCGTGGTCACGATGAAGGGAACCAATGGAACGATTGCCCCGATCGCAAAGGACAGAAACGACGACAGCGCGGCTCCCCACGGCGAACCCAGTTCATCCGGATTGAGCCCGAGTTCCTCGCGTGCCAGAGTCTTCAGCGCATTGACCGGATCGGCGCATTGCCGCTGCGCGAGGGCCAGCGCTTCATCCTTCGGCAGTCCGCGCGCGGTGTATACCAGCGCAAGTTCCTCAGCCTCCTCCTCCGGGTATTCCTCCAGCTCGTCGCGCTCCAGTCCGATCTGGTGTTCGTACATTTCGCGCTGTGAACGCACCGACACCCATTCGCCGGCCGCCATGGAAAAGGCCCCCGCCAGCAATCCGGCCGCACCGGTCAGCAGGATGGTGCGATTGTCCGACGATGCGCCGGCCACGCCCAGCATCAGCGACGCGTTGGAAATCAGTCCGTCGCTGACCCCAAATACGGCTGCGCGCAGATTGCCGCCAATGCCCATGCCTTCGTGGCGCTGCTCCATGCCTCCCGGAGAACCCGGCAGGGAGTGACCTGGTGCCGGATGGGAATAGATGGACAGGCCACGCACCTTCGCTGCCGCCAGCACGCCGCGCATGGATCGCACGCCGAAGCGGCGCACCAGGGCGGCCACCAGCCTGACTCGAAGATCAGGCACATACGCAGGCAATGCCTCGCCGGATTTTTCCGCCCAGATGCGCGCCTGCCCTTCGGCGGACGTCGCCAGTTCGAGGAACAAGGCCTCGCGCACCGTGCCACTTTCCTTCTCGGCAATCACCCGGTAAAGGTAGGCCGATCTCAATTCGTCCAGTGCGCCGTCGCCACTCATTGCTATTCATCCGCGTCAATGTGAAACCGGTGCATAAGCCGATGCACCACCGGAACCAGCACGATCCCCGCCGTCAGTATCACGGCAAATCCGCTGTAGATGGCATACACGCCTGCGAACAGCTTGCCCTCCGGCGTATGCAGGGGCTCAAGCGGCCCCATTCCGGAGAGGATCATGGCCGCATTGGCAAAGGCATCCAGCCAGCCCAGATTTTCAAGCCAGTGATAGCCCGCCATGCCCGCTGCCAGCGACAGTGCGACGACCGCCGACGACACGAGCACAGACAGGGCCAGCCTGCGCGCAAAAACACTTCGCGGGGCAAGCGGATGGGTGCGCCGTTCCAGGCGGGTGACCTTGGTGAATCTCGAGCTCATGCGGTGAGTGTAACAAGACACCGGCCCGGTACATTGCCGCACGGGCGGCCGCAGTGGCGAACTACGGGCCGGACTACATCGCTGCCCGGGCCGCGGCACTGCCCTGTTCCTCGCTGGCGGCAGCGGGATTCATCACTACGGTACGGTGCAGCAGGCGGCGCAGCGGCAACTCGTAGTCGAAGGTTGCCCTGTGCTGGGTGGAGCAGTTGTCCCAGAGCACCAGATCATGCAACTGCCAGCGATGGCGGTACTGAAAGCGCTCCTCCACGCAGTAATGCGACAGCTGCTTGATCAGCGCCTGGCTTTCGTCTTCGGGGATTCCGAGGATGCGCACCGTATAGCCCTGGCTCACCCACAGGCATTTGCGTCCGGTGACCGGGTGGATGCGCGCCACCGGATGCGTGGCTTCGGGCGCCGCCATCATGGCGTTGTTGTATTTCTTGGCGATGCCGGCCTTGTTGGTCTGCTCTTCGCGATACTTGATGCTGTGCACTGCCCTGAGGCCATCGATGCGGCGCTTCATTCCCTCGTCGAGCGCGTCGTAGGCGGCGGTCATGCTGGCATACACGGTGTCGCCCAGCGCGCGGCCATCCTTGACGGGGATTTCGATGGCGCGCAGGAAGGAGGCGGCGTGTGGATTGGGCAGGTAGGAGCCGTCGGTATGCCAGAAGATGCCGGCATCGTAGGAGCCGATGTAGTCGCCCTTGTCGTTCCTGATGTTGGAGATGATGAAGATCTCGGGATGGCGCTTGTCCACGTCGTCCAGGTTGAGGCGGCGCAATTCGCCGAAGCGGCGGCTGAAGCGGATGTGGTCATCGTCGCTGAGCGGCTGGCCGCGGAAGTAGATGATTTCGTTATCAAGGAAGGCGCGGTGGATATCGGCGAAGGTCGAATCGGACATCGGACGACTGAGGTCCACCCCGCGGATTTCCGCGCCCAGTGCACCGCCGGATTTGATGACTTCTACAGACATTGCGTTCTCCTCGTAGGCACCGGGCTCTGCGGCCCGCATACCTCGAAGCTACCACCAAGCGCCGCGAACACGAAACGGATCAGTCCTCACCCTCATCCGGCGTGCCTGCAATGACCGCCTTGATCACATCGAAGGAGAACCCCCGAGCCTGCAGGAAGCGCATGCGCCTGGCACGGTCTTCACGCGATGCGGGAGGCTCGCGGAATTTTCTGGCATAGACCTCGCGCGCGCGCTCAAGGTCGGTGGCACGCGCCGCTTCCACGGCATGCGCCGCCTCCTCGTCGCTGACTCCCTTGGAGCGAAGGTCATGGGCAATGCGCGAAGCGCCGAACTTGCGCGACAGCACATGGGAACGCAACTCGGCAAAACGCGCATCGGACTGCTGTTTCTTGCCGACGAGTTCTTCGAGCAATGTCTCCAATTGCTCTGCGGACTCCGCGTGCGGCGAGAGCTTGCGCTTCAGCTCGGCGCGGCTGTGCTCGCGTGCTGCCAGAAACCGCAACGCCCGCTCGCGCAAGTTAGGGTCTGTTGGCATTCAGCACGGGAATGCGACGTCGGCCCGGGCGCTCAGGGCAAGGCGCGAGGAGCGCCGCAGACCGGGCGTCTGCAAGCGACGAGCAACGCCGCCATGGGCGCCCGGAGCCTCGTCCCGAAGGGTTGGGTCTTGAAGCGGCGTCTGCGGCGTTGCTCGGCCACCGACCATGGAACCACCATGGCCGGAGCCTCGCGCCTTGCATCCAT